>JAGUWA010000118.1 GCA_020062605.1 Parvibaculum sp.
CCGGCCAGTTCGGCGCGAGCCAGCCCTTCTTTGCCAGCGACTTCTGCCACTGGATGTGGGCTTCCTTGGTGATGTAGCCATGCTTCGAGCGCGCATGAAGCCTGCGCATCTCGGGCGTGTAACACTCTTCGATGAACTGACGAACTTCCTGGCGGAAGGTTTCGTCTTCCTTGCTGAATGCGAGATCCATTTTCGTCTTTCCGTTCAGGCCTGTGGCGGACTACTCGACCTTGTCGAGGAACTGCAGCGTCGGCGCGCCGCCCAGCACGGCACCGAGCGAGGGACCAGCGGCGCGGAAATAATCCGTCTTGCCGTGCGCGTCGAGATCCGCCTGGGAGGCGTATTGTTCCATGACGATGTAGGTGGAGGGTTCCGATTTCGACTTGAAGAAATCGTACTGGAGGCAGCCCTTCTCGTTCGCCTTCACCTTCGAGCGGAGATCGGCGAAAACCTTCTCGAATTCGGCTTCCTTGCCGGGCTGGACCGGAAGAGTGGCCACGATTCCGATGATGCTCATGTTTCGCTCCCGTTTTGGCTTGGGCAGACGGCCCGTTGTTTGTTGGCGGGGACTTTAGGGGCAAAGGCGCACCGCTTCAATGCGCGGTGCGCCACCCGCCGTTCGGCAGCCACCGGCACTCTGTTCAGTTTCGAACGGCCGCTCAGGAGCCTTTGTAGGAAGGCGGCCGCTTCTCGAAAAAGGCGTCGAGCGCCTCCTTGTGGTCCTGCGTGTGATGAGCCAGCGCCTGCATGGAGGCGGAAAGTTCCATGATGGTGTCGAAGTTCGTGAGCATGCCCTGCCTCAAGAGCTGCTTCGTCATGCGCAATACGTCCGGCGCCTGGTTGCAGATCTTCGCCGCAACGGCTTTTGCGCGGTCCATCAGCTCGGCGGCGGGGACGACCTCGGACACGAGTCCCCATTCCTTCGCCGTTGCCGCGTCGATGATGTCTCCGGTGTAGAGAAGCTCGGAGGCACGGGCCATGCCGATGATGCGCGGCAGAAGCCAGGCTCCGCCATCGCCCGGAATGAGGCCGATCTTGAGGAAGGTGGCGCCGAAGACCGCCGTGTCGGCGGCAATCCGCGTGTCGGCAAGGCAGGCGACGTCGTTGCCGAGCCCGATCGCCGGACCGTTCACGGCCGCGATGACCGGCACTTCGATGCCCCAGACCGATTTGACGATACGGTGAATACCGTTGCGATAGCGTTCGCGGATGTGAACACCGGGACCGCCGAAGCCGTCGCCGCCCTCGCGCATGGCCTTCACGTTGCCGCCGGCGGAGAATGCCTTGCCCGCCCCTGTCAGAATCACGCATCGGACGTCGCGATCCGCATTGATGCGCTCGACGGCGGCCGGAAAGTTCTCCGCGTCCTCCGGTGCACCCAAAGGATTCCGGCTCTCGGGCCTGTTGATGGTCAAGGTAACGACCGGGCCGTTCTTCTCGAAAATCAGGGGATCACTCATCGCCGGGCTGCCTTTCCTGTCTGATTTTGTCTTGTTGCGTGCTGTCTCGGTCTCATACGCCAAAAATGCTGTGTATTCAGCCCGATTATGCTGCCTTAACCATTTCTCGGAAAACCTTATTAAGGATTTTCACCCAGTCTCCCTATCGCGGTGCCCGCAAGAGCGGGCTCACCGCGCGACAGGTGGCTTGGGCGGCCGAAAAGGGCATATCGATGACAGCCGGCGAAATGCGGCAGAACGAAACCGCGCCGCGAAACGCGTATCCGGGCGCAGAGCCTCGCGATAACGCCGCTCCGGCGGGCAAGGCAGCCGGCTGGCGGCGATGGCTTTCACCGTTCATGCCGCGGTCTGCAACCGGCGAACCGCTGCGCCCGGAAACCCGACTCGAGCAGATGCGCATGTTCGTCGAGAGCCAGAAGCTCCCGATGCCTTACGCTTTTCCGCTTCTGATGGTCCCCTACGCGGCCTGCTTTGCCGGGTCGGTTGCCTGGTACTGGCTTGCCGCTCCGGTCGTGCTCGTTTTCGCCGCCGCCTGGCTCAACCGTCAGAACATACTGAGCTTCATGGCGGCACGGCCTGGACATGAAGACATAGCGACCTGGGAACGCCGTATCGTTGCCGTCGGATTCATGTTCTCCGCAAGCATCGCTTCCACGGCATATTTCTTCTGGGTGCCCGAAAACGAAGTCCTGCAGGCTTATGTCCTTTCCGCGCTTCTCATCGTCATTGCCCCCGCCTCGCTGATTACCGCCTGCTACACGCCGACCTTCTATGCCACGGTGATACCCATTACCGCGGCCATAACCTGGCGCCTCCTCTCTTATGGCGACATGCTTCACGTTTCGCTTGCCGCGGTACTCGCCGTCTTCGTCGTGCTGCTGGCCCAGCTCGCGGCACGGCTGAACGGCATCATGCTCCACTCGATCACGCTCCGGGAGGACAAGTCCGGCCTCATCGAGCAGTTGTTCAAGGCGAAGCGCGATTCCGACGCGGCACGCGCGCGCGCCGAGGAAGCGAACCGTGCGAAATCGCATTTCCTGGCCAATATGAGCCACGAACTCCGCACGCCGCTCAATGCGATCATCGGCTTTTCGGAGGTGATGGCGTCGGAAATCTTCGGCAAACACACGGTACCCACCTACAAGGAATATGCGAACGACATCAATCGTTCCGGCCAGCACCTGCTGGGTCTCATCAACGATGTGCTCGACCTCTCGCGCATCGAAGCGGGACGCTTCCAGATATCCGAGGAGGACGTCGACATCGTCCAGCTTGCGGAAGATTGCCGCCGCATCGTCGAGATCAGGGCGCAGGCGCAGCGCGTGAGCATTGTCGCCGATTTCGAGCCCGGACTGCCGATCGTGTATGGCGATGCTCGCGCCCTTCGCCAGACCTGGATCAACCTGCTCACAAATGCCGTGAAATTCTCGCCGCCCGGCGCGGAGGTGCGCATGTTCGCGCGGATGGAAGCCGGCGGGGAGCTCCGCTTCGGCATTCACGACAACGGACCGGGCATCGCCGAATCCGAGATCGAAAAGGTGCTGCACGCCTTCACGCAAGGCGCCTCCGGCCTCGCCCAGCCCGGCAAGGGTTCGGGCCTCGGCCTTTCCATCGTGAAGGGCCTGCTGGCGGTTCATGGCGGCCGTTTCGAACTCAAGAGCCAGCTCGGCCAGGGCACGCAGGCCGAATGCGTGCTGCCGCCGCAACGGCTGCGCACGCCGCCACCCGTCGCGCGCCGCGCCTGAGGGCAGACAGCTCCCAAAAAGAAAAAGGCCGCTCCGGAGAGCGGCCTTTTCGTATCCCGTATCGAGGCTGCTTACGCGGCTTCGGAATAGCGCTTGAGCTGGTAGTCGACGTTACCGAACTGCGTGTCGATCATGGTCAGGCGCTTGAAGTAGTGGCCGACATTGAGTTCGTCGGTCATG
Organism: Parvibaculum sp.; assembly: GCA_020062605.1. Classification (GTDB taxonomy): domain Bacteria; phylum Pseudomonadota; class Alphaproteobacteria; order Parvibaculales; family Parvibaculaceae; genus Parvibaculum. The sequence continues at coordinate 3,386 of JAGUWA010000118.1, forward strand.
CCCATGCCGCCGTGAAGCTGCACGGCCTGCTGGCCGACGAAGCGGCCGGCCTTGCCGATCTGCACCTTGGCGCCGGCGGCGGCGCGGGTCCGCTCGGCTTCGCCTTCGGTGAGCTTCAGATTGACCATGTAGGTCATGGAGACGGACTGCTCATAGGCCATGAACATGTCGACCATGCGATGCTGGAGCACCTGGAACTTGCCGATCGGCACGCCGAACTGCTTGCGCGTCTTGCAGTATTCGACGGTCGCGGTGTTGAGTTCCTTCATGCAGCCGATGGCTTCGGCGGAGAGAGCGGCGATCGCCTGATCGGTGATCTTCTCGACGAGGGGCAGCCCCTTGCCTTCCTGGCCGATCAGCGCGTCGGCATCGACCTTCACGTTCTCGAAGGTGATTTCCGAGGCGCGGCGGCCATCGACCGTCGGGTAGTCGCGCGTCGAGACGCCGGCCGCCGACTTGTCGACGATGAAGACGGAGACGCCGTCACGATCGCGCTGGCCACCGGAGGTGCGGGCCGTCACGATGAGCTTCTGCGCCCAAGGCGCGCCGAGAACGACGGCCTTGTAGCCGTTGATCGTGTAGCCAGAGCCGTCCTTCTTCGCGGTCGTGGTGAGGTCCGCGAGGTTGTAGCGGCCCTGCGGTTCGGCATAGGCGAAGGCCCAGACCGTCTCGCCGCCGACGATGCCCGGAATGTGGGCTTCCTGCTGCGCGGGCGAGCCGCCCTCGCGGAGGAAACCGCCGGCGATCACGACCGTCTCGACATAGGGCTCGACGACGAGGTGACGGCCGAACTCTTCCATGACGATCATGGTTTCGATGGCGCCGCCACCAAGGCCGCCCATCTCTTCGGAGAAGGGAGCGGCAAGAAGGCCGAGCTCGGCGAACTGCGCCCAGATTTCCGGACGCCAGCCATCGGCCGACTTCGCAACCTTGCGGCGCGTGTCGAAGTCATATTTGTCCTGGAGCAGGCTCTGCACGGTGTTGCGGAGCAGGGTCTGCTCTTCGGTGAACGAAAAATCCATCTTCCGACCTTCCCTCTTTGCTGTTCTTTTTTGCGCCGACCTTAAAGGCCGAGCACCATTTTCGCGATGATGTTGTGCTGAATCTCGTTCGATCCGCCATAGATCGAGGTCTTGCGCATGTTGAAATAATCCTGCGCGAGGCCTTGCGAACCTTCCGGACCGGGCACGAACTCGTTGCCCGTCACCTCGAGACGCGGGGCTTCGACAAGCGCGTAGTTGCCGACGGCCTCGACGGCGAGTTCGGTGATGCGCTGCTGTATCTCGGTGCCCTTGATCTTGAGGATCGAGGCTTCCGGCCCCGGCCCACGACCCCGGCTTTCGGCGGCGAGCGTGCGGAGCTCCGTCACTTCGAGGGCGGAGAGATCGATCTCGACTTCCGCCACCTTGCGTGAGAACTCGTCCGTCTTCATGAGCGGCTTGCCGTCCACGAGTTCCGCGCCGGCGAGCTTCTTCAGGCGTTCGATCGCCTTCTTGGAGCGCGCGACGCCGGCGATGCCCGAGCGCTCGTTGCCGAGCAGGAACTTCGCATAGGTCCAGCCCTTGTTCTCCTCGCCGATGAGGTTCTCGGCCGGAACCTTCACCTCCTCGAGGAAGACCTCGTTGACCTCGTGCGAGCCGTCCATCGTGATGATCGGGCGGACCGTGATGCCGGGGGTCTTCATGTCGATGAGCAGGAAGGAGATGCCCTCTTGCTGCTTCGCGTTCGGATCGGTGCGGACGAGGCAGAACATCCAGTCGGCATGCTGGGCGAGCGTCGTCCAGGTCTTCGATCCGTTGACGATGTAGTGGTCGCCCTCGCGAACGGCCTTGGTGCGCAGGCTCGCAAGGTCCGAGCCCGAGCCCGGCTCCGAATAACCCTGGCACCACCAGTCGTCGCCAGAGAGAATGCCGGGCAGGAAGCGCTTCTTCTGCTCTTCATTGCCAAAGGTGTAGATCACCGGGCCGACCATGGAGAGACCGAAGGGAAGGAGCGGCGTCGTCTCGGCGCGCGCATTCTCCTCGTTCCAGATATAGCGCTGTGTGATGGTCCAGCCGGTGCCGCCATACTCCACGGGCCAGTGGGGAACCACCCAGCCCTTCTTGTAGAGAATGCGGTGCCACTTGAGGATGTCTTCCTTCGACATCTCGCCGCGGCGGGCGCCACGAAGTTCCTGCGGGTAGTTGTTGGCGATGAACTCGCGAACTTCATCGCGGAAAGCGAGCTCCTCGGGGGAAAAGCGCATATCCATAGGTCAACCTCCATACGGCCAAACGCGCGGGCGGGCAGAGCCTCCGCGCGGACATGCCGGATTATCCTTTGCACTGGCCGGGTACCGCGCCGCTGACGGAAGAACCGCCGATCCCGCGTCCATGGCCTGTTATTTGGCGGTGATAATAGTGCCCAGCGCCCCGGTTGCAAGCGTGCCGACTCGTAAGGGACGAACGGGACGCTGTGCATTCATGAACGGGGAGCACCGTATCAGAGCCGATCCCGCGTCGCCGTGCCGCGATGGATGGCGAGGGCCGATTTTACGATGGCGAGGCCGAGGGCGGCGCCCGCCCCTTCCTCAAGAGAGATGTCCGTTTCGAGGAGCGGCTTCTTGCCGATGGCTGCAAGGAGGCGGGCATGGGCCGGGTCAGCTGAGAGGTGAGCTGCCATGCAGTGATCGAGAGCAGAGGGCTCCAGCTTGTAGAGGACAGCTGCAGCAGCGCAGGTGACGAAACCGTCGAGCAGAACGGGAATGCGCTGGAAGCGCGCGGCGAGGATGGCACCGGCGATGGCGGCGAGTTCACGGGAACCGACGCGGCGCAGCGCTTCAAGCGGATCGGCGAGATGGCCCTCATGCGTGGCAAGGGCACTGGCAACGGCC
>JAGUWA010000387.1 GCA_020062605.1 Parvibaculum sp.
GAGCACCATCGAGCCTTCGTGATTGCCCCAGACGCCGGAGATCTTGAAGATCATCGGCTTTTCGGAATGCGAGTTGTCGAAAACGAGCTTCACCGAAAAATCGGAGACGACGAAGAGCCAGACGAGCGCGCCGAATGCCAGCGCGACGAGCAGAAACTGGAGGAGCGCCGCCGGATTGGCGACGCCAATCAATTGCGCATCGCGGCGATGCGCGCCGATCATCGGCACCGTCATCTGCACCAGCGAAACGGCGAAGGCGAGCACCAGCGCGAAATGGCCGATCTCGGCGATCATGGATAGCTGCCCTGGCCGTAAGTTTCGGCGTGCGGTGCTTCTGCACCTTCGCCCTGCCAGTTGCCTGACTTCTTCAGCGCCTCGGCGACTTCGGGCGGCATGTAGTTCTCGTCATGCTTGGCGAGAACCTTGTCGGCGGTGAAGCTGCCATCCACCTGAATGGCGCCCTCGGCAACGACGCCCTGCCCCTCGCGGAACAGGTCCGGCAGGACGCCGCGGTAGGTCACGGTCATCGTTTCCACGAAATCGGTTACATTGAAACGGACCGTCGCATCGCCCAGTTTCTGAAACGAACCTTCCTCCACGAGACCGCCAAGGCGAATGCGCTCGCCGGGCGCCACGCCGCGTTCGGCGACGTCGCTCGGGCTATAGAAAAAGGTGACACTGTCGCGCAGTGCGAAGAGCACGAGCCCGGCAGCAAGGCCCAGGATGCCAAGGCTGACGAAGATGAATGTGGCGCGGCGCTGCTTGCGCGTCATGTTTCGCTCCCGTCTCAGGCCGCGATGCGGCCGGCGGGTGAGATATAGCCCGGCTGAAGCGGCCGGCGAAACCGCTAAATCGTCGCGGGGGAAGGGTTTTCGGGCCGCACACTCAGATTCCCAGCATGAGGCGGGTGGCCGTCCCTGCGATACCGTCGTCGACAAGACCGAATTCACGCTGAAAGGACTTCAACGCCTTTTCAAGGTTCTCGCCGAACACGCCGTCGCAATTGAGGGCGTAGCCCTCCTTGACCAGCGCCTCCTGCAAGGCGCGAACGTCGCTACCCGTCATTCTGGGCTCGGTAAGGCGGAGCGTGCGCGTCGCGGCATCGTCGGCTGAAACGGGAACGGGCGCCGGCGCGCATACTTCCAGCACCTTTTCGTCGATTCGGACGCCGCGCACCGTCATCGGCAGGGCAAGCGACCAGTTGCCCGCCGCTGCGAGGGCGGCGAAAGTATCCATCCGGTAAACCGTCTTCCGGAGCAGGCTGTTGGCATGGCTGGCGAGCCATGCGCGCCGCTCCGCGATATAGGCCTGCGTCCACCTCCTGGCGCTCGCCTTCCCCGGCAGGCCGACCTTCGCCACAGTGCGGTCGCGCATCGCACTCCATGAGCCATGGACCGCGCTGTCATAGACGACGGCGACGGAGAGCGCTTCGCCGAGGCCGATTTTCTCCGCTGCAGCAATGGCGGGCGTCCAGTAGACGCGGTCGAAGAAGGCGTCCTGCGTCTCCCGCATCACGGGATCGGCGCCCGCATCCTTTAGCAGGTTGCAGAAGGTCCGGTCGGTGTCGAGACGGAGATCGATGTCGGCAAGGCGCGGCAGGTAAGGCCGCAGCGCCTGCGCGTGCGATGCCTGAGACGAAGCGCAGTAGGACTTGAGGAGAAGGTGAAGATTGCCGCTGCCCAGCGTCGTCTGGGCGCGGCCATAGGTGAGGTGGCCGCTATCGCCCGCGAGCACTGTCACGCGGGCGTAGTCGCCCTGCGCCGACCCTGTCTCGAAGATGTTGACGATCGCCTTTGCCGCTTCCTTCTGCCGTTCGTTCAGCATGGTGCCCTGCCCCGTCCTGCCTTGTGTGAGTCACGTGCAATTCTACAGGGCGGCGTGACAGAGCGGGGATTAGTCGGAAAGCGATTTTTCGGCTTCGGATATTCGAGCGAGGGCGGCCTCGTTACCGGCAAAGGCGGCCTTCGCATTGGCAACCGCCTCGCGGGCCATGGCCGGCTCGTTCAGTACCTCGTAGGAGCGGATAAGCCGCAGCCAACCCTCCAGGTCGTTGGGGTCTTCCTCCAACCGGGTGGCGAGGCCGTCAACCATGCCGCGGATCATCGGTTCATCGGCGGACGAGACCTCAGGCCCGCGCTCAACGGTGGCGACCCGTGCGCGAAGAGCGGCCGCCCATGGAGCATCGTCCGGCGCGGAAGCAAGCAGCCTCTTCCAGCGTTCAAGGGCCGCGTCGCGGTTCCCGGCGTCGAGTTCGGCGACACCGAGAAAATATTGCGCGCGCGGCTCCTTCGGATCGATTTCCACGGCTTTCTCAAAGTCGCGCAGTGCGGCAGGACCGACTACACCGTCATTGGCCATCACGCGGGCCTCACCGCGCGCGGCGAGGCGGCCGGCGGTTACGCCTCCCACCATCATGGCGCGACTCCAGGCATTCGCCGCTTCCTCGAAACGGCCCAGTTGAAGATAGACGGGCGCGACCAGTTCCCAGCCGCGCAGATCGTCCGGCACCTTCTTGAGATGGCGCTCGATCCGCAGCACCAGTCCTTCCAGGGGGAGTTCTTCGGGCGGCACGTTCATACGCTCGGCGAATGGCCTGCCTTCCATGCCCGGCGACCCTTCGGCCAGATAGACAACGATAGCGAGAGCGGGCACGGCCAGCGCCAGGACAAGCGCCGTCCCCTTGCGCCAGCGCGGATCGGCGGCGCCGGTGCGCCGCATCTTCGTTCGCTCCTCGTCTGCCGCAAGCAGGCGGCGCGACACTTCGATGCGTGCAGCTTCCGCCTCGCTCGCGCCGATGATGCCGCGTTCGAGATCGCGCTCGATCTCCTCCAGCTGGTCTCGATAGAGCGCGACCTCGCTGTCGCCCATATCTGCCTGCGCCGCCTGCGACCCGGCGCGCAGCGGACGCAGCATCAGCCATAGCGCCAGACCCGTGAGCGCCGCAAAGGCGAGGAAGAGAAATATGTCGTTTGCCGGAAGCAGCACGAAAACCGCCCTTTTGAAAACCGTCCCGATTGCCGAGCCTGTATAGAGGTTTCGCGGCGCCCCCGAAAGCGGCGGAGAGACGCAGCGGATGGCTCCGCGGTTCCCGAATTTGACGGAATCGGGCGGTGGGCCAGGCTGCGCGCTTGCCGGGAAACAGGGGGATATTGTGCTGCGCATCGTAAAGACAGGATTGTTCGGGCTGGCTGCCCTTGCGATAACGGCCCTTGCCATCATTCTCGTACGTGGCGCAATGGAGGCGCCCCCACCGATCGATCCAGCGCCTTACATCGAAAAGGCCGCTAGCTACGACGCGACGATCGCGCGCGATGAATGGGGGGTGCCGCATGTCTTCGGCAAGCGGGACGCGGATGCCGCCTTCGGCTTTGGCTACGCCCATTCGGAAGACGACTTTGCGACGATCCAGGAAGTGCTGATTGCCACGCGGGGGCAGCTCGCGTCGGTGAAAGGCCAGCGGGCGGCGGTGACGGACTATCTCGTCAATCTGATGGGCGTCTGGCAGGCGGTCGATGCGCGTTATGAAAGCGATCTCTCACCACAAGTGCGCAAGGTAATCGAGGCTTATGCCGATGGCGTGAACTACTATGCTGCACTCCATTCGTGGGGCAGCGCTCGCCATTCTGACGGCCGAGCCTGTCATCAGCGCCCGCATCCGCGGAGAGGTATCGCCGGACCCGGTGGAGAAACTCCGGCAAGCCATGACGCGGCTGAAAACTCATTTCGGGCGGCTTGATCCCGAATGGGGCGAAGTCAACCGGTTCCGGCGGGGAGTCCTCGATCTCGCCGTCGATGGCGGCCCCGATATCCTGCGCGCCATCTATGCGTCGCGAGAGGAAGACGGCACCCTCACCGCGCATGGCGGCGACACACTCATCATGTTCGTGGAATGGGACCGCAACGGAAAGCTCAGATCCGAAAGCGTACATCCCTTTGGCACGGCGACTCTCGACCGGTCCTCGCCACATTACGACGACCAGGCGCCGCTATTTGTCGGAATGCGTACGAAGCCTGTCAGGTTCACGCGGGAAGAGATCGAAGCGCATATCGAGGAAAGCTATCAGCCCGGCGAAAGAAAGTAGCGGTGTCAGAGAACCCCTGTCTCCTTCGGCGTCCCGCGATTGACGACGCGCGATAGCGGCAGGTCAACATGCACCGTGGTGCCCTTGCCAAGCTCACTCTCGATCGAGAGCGTGCCGTCATGCAGTTCCGTGAGGTGCTTCGCCAGCGGCAGACCGAGGCCCGTTCCCTCATGCTGACGCGAAAGCGATCCGTCGAGCTGCGTAAATGGCGTCAGCGCGCGGGGGATATCGTCCTCGGCAATCCCGGCGCCCTGATCGGTCACGGAAATGCGCAGATATTGCGCGGTGAGCTGTCCGGAGATCGAAATCGCGCTTCCGTCCGGACTGAACTTCACGGCGTTCGATACGAGGTTGATGAGAATCTGTTTTAGCGCTCGCTCATCAACCACAACGACGATCGGCGGCTCCGGCATCCTGCATTCGATATCGATATTCGCCTGCTGCGCACGATGGCGGACGATGCGGGTCGCCGATTCAATGACATGGTCCAGTTCCGTCTCGTCCTCGTGAAGCTTGAAGTGCCCTGCTTCGATCTTCGAGAGATCGAGAATGTCGTTGATGAGGCTCAGGAGATGGACACCGCTGTTATGGATGTCTTCCGCGTATTCCCGGTAGCGCGGGTTGCCGACAGGACCGAAGAGTTCGCGCTCAAGCGCTTCCGAAAATCCGATGATCGCGTTGAGTGGCGTCCGGAGTTCATGGCTCATGTTGGCGAGGAATTCGGATTTGGACCGGCTTGCCGCCGTCGCCTGGTCGCGCGCATCCCGTAACGCTTCCGCCTCCTTGCGGCGTGCGGTCACATCCTGAATGCCGATCAGCATGGCACGGCGTCCCTGGAAATGCAGGGTAGCGGCCGAAACGAGGACGTGAATGGTCGAGCCATCCATGCGTTTCATACTGAGCTCGAACGGCGATCCTGCCCGACCCGTGAGGATCTGTCTGTCGAGACGTCCCGACAGGTCCTCTTCCAGGAAGAGCTGACGTACATCGAGCCCGGCCACGTCGTCTTCCTCAATGCCGAAAAGTTTCAGCGCGGCCATGTTCGCCTGCATCACATGGAAGGTTGCCGGATCGACCAGTGAAATAGGCAAGGGAGCCGCATAAAAGATGCTCTGGAAGCTTTCCTCGGTAGCGCGCACCGCCTGCTCCGCTTCCTGGCGAACCCCTACTTCACGCTTCAACTCGTCATAGAGTTCCTGCTGACGCAGCAATGTCGCGAAGCCGCTCCGCCGCAAGCGGTTTGCAGCCCGCACCATCTCGACCCCGATCGCATTCACGACGCCGAAAAGAAGGCATATCTCGAGCAATGTGATCATAGAGACGTCGGCGAGCGAGGGAGTAACCGCTATGAAGCCGATGCAGAGGGCCGAAGAGAGAAGGAGATTGGTCGTGAGGCGTGTCGGTACGCCGATATAGAATGCGAAAAGGATGACGACGACGCTGAGCAGCGCAGCGGCAAAATCCACCTGCCCCAGCATGAGCGACAGCGGTGCGATGAGCGCAACGAGAAGTTGGGTCAGCACGGCGCAGGCCATGAAAGGGCGCTGGTCCTCGGGCTCGCAAAAGACCTTAAGTGCCAGCAGTACGGCTCCCAGAGCGGCGAAGCGCCCCAAAGTCAGCGCAACAAAGGACCAGGAGAAGCCGAGTGCGACGTAGTCGAGTACCATCCAGCTCACGAAGACATAGACGGCGATCAACACCGAGCTGAGACGGGAGTGTATCTCGGGCCAGCTCGCGCGAATATAATTGTCTTCGAGCACGGGATCGGCAAACTCGCCGGTCCAGCGATAGACGGGTTCACTCTCCGGCTCCCGCCGAAGTGTGGATAAAACCTCTCCCATCGTGTCAGCCGACCGCGTCACGCAAACGTCCCTCTTCATCCATCGCGTCCGGGGCGCTCCTCCTGCGATCCCAGCGCGCGTAGAGTAGAGAGCAAAGGCTGAATAAAATGCAAAATTTGGTGACACGGCCTTTCTCAATCGCAGTGGCTTGCCTATCGTTTGCGCAGCTACCCACTGTCCGAAAATGAGACAGGGAAACAAATTGGAGGGAGACGTCATGGCGGGGGACAGAAATGGCGGCGGGGGGATTCTCGAGGGCGTTCGCGTGCTCGACTTCGGCCGCTATATTGCCGGGCCTTACTGCGCGGCCCTTCTGGGCGACCTGGGTGCCGAGGTTATCCGGGTCGAACGGCGAGAGGGATCGGAAGACCGCTTCGTTCAGCCGATCGTGCCGGAGGCAGGCCCCGGCGAGGGCGGCGAAGGCGCGATGTTCCTGCAGATGAACCGCAACAAACGCGGTCTCACCCTCGATCCAATGACGGAAACCGGCCGGAGCATCGTACGCCGTCTCGTCGCCACGGCAGACGTCGTGGTGGCGAACCTGCCGCCCTCGACGCTGAAAGCGATGGGCCTCGACTACGAGAGCCTGTCGGCGGTGAAGCCCGACATCATCCTCACAACGGTTTCCGCCTTCGGCCATGGCGGGCCCTATAGCGAACGGACAGGCTTCGACGGCGTTGCACAATCGATGGTGGGCGCGGCCTATCTGACTGGCCGGCCGGACGAGCCGGTGAAGAGCTATGCGCCCTGGGTTGATTTCGGCACAGCTTCGCTTTCCGCCTTCGGGACCATGGCAGCGCTGATGGAGCGAGCGAAATCCGGCAAGGGACAAGTTGTCGAAGGGTCGCTGCTTTCAACGGCTCTGGCCTACTTCAATTTTCACCTGATCGAGCAGGACCTCCGCAAGACGAACCGCATCGCCATCGGCAACAGGTCACCTTACGCAGGTCCGGCAGACATCGTCCGCACAAAGGACGGCTGGATACTGGTGCAGGTCATTGGCATGCCGCTCTTCAAGCGCTGGGCGCGGCTGATGGGCGAGGATCAATGGCTCACCGACCCGCGCTTCAAGGATGACCTTGCGCGCGGCGACCACGGCGAAATCCTCTCCGAGCGCACTCAAGCCTGGGCGGAAACCCGCACGACGGAAGAAGCGCTTGCCGAACTCGAGGCGGCGCGCATTCCGGCGGGGCCCGTCTACTCGCCCCAGCAAGCCCTCGACGA
>JAGUWA010000038.1 GCA_020062605.1 Parvibaculum sp.
GCGGGTGACGATGCCGGCGTCCAGCATGTCGAGAAAGAGCGCCTGCTCCTGGCCGTAATATTCGGGATCGCAGGTTGCGAATTCGCGGCTCCAGTCGATTGCAAGGCCGATCGATTTCAGCTGCGCGCGCATGGCGGAGATGTTGTCGTAAGTCCAGCCCTTGGGATGGACGTTCTTCTCCATCGCGGCATTCTCGGCCGGCATGCCGAAGGCGTCCCAGCCCATCGGGTGCAGCACGTTGTAGCCGCGCGCGCGGCGGAAGCGCGCGATCGCATCGCCGATCGTGTAGTTGCGGACATGGCCCATGTGAATGCGCCCCGACGGATAGGGGAACATTTCAAGAACATAATATTTGGGCTTGGCGTCCGCGCCTTCGTCGGCAGGGTCGCGGGTCAGGAAGTCGCCGCGCTCCTCCCAGATCTTCTGCCATTTCGGCTCGGCGGTGCGCGCGTTGTAACGTGTGGACATGGTCTTGCGGGGTCTCTCGGACGGGACCGGGGAGGAGGCGGGTGCCCTGGCCCTCTCCCCGAGTGCGTGCCCCGCTGTCCGCCCGGTCCGGGCTTACTTCTGTTCCTGTGCCTCGATCGTGTTGATTCGAAGCTGGCGGGCGCGCACGAGAATGGCGTTCTCGATCTGCGGGCCCGTGGAGCTGGCAACGGGCGCGTCGACCCATTCGCCGTTTTCGGACTTGTTCTGGCGGAAAACGGCCACTTTGACGCCATCGGCGCGGAGCCGCTTGTCGAGAATATAGACCGTCACCTTGAAGCGTTCGCCGGCCGCCTTGGGGTCCTGGTACCAGTCGGTAATGATGACGCCGCCGAAAGGATCGGCGGAGGCGAGCGGCATGAAGGAAATCGTGTCGAGCGAGGCGCGCCACAGGAAGCTGTTCACGCCGATGCCGCCACCGCCGAGGCTGCCCTCCTCGTCAGCGCCGCCGAAGAGCGTCAGGCCGTCCTCGCCGAAAACGGACTCGCGCTCCTTGCCCGTCGGATTGTTGGGGCCGCCCTGGCCGGTCGGCTGGCCGGGGAAGTTCGACTCCGAGGGGCCGCAAGCCGCAAGGCCCAGAAAGGCAGCGCAAAGGAGCGCCGCGACGGTCGGTTTCGCGCGTGTCAGTCCGTGATAGGTCATCAATTTACGGCAAGCCTCTCGCGTTGCGCCCCTCTGTCCGCCGTTTCTTGCGTGATCGGCTTGCGGAGAGCAAGTGAATTCACATACCCGCCGCATTCCGCAGCCGGCGCGCCTTTATAGCGAGATAAGGCTACCCCCCGCAATCGCGCATATCCTCGGAGGACTTCTCTCCTTTCGTCCTGCGCTCGCCCGCCGCAACTGCCGGAAGCGGCCGGGCAGGGTGGCGGTGTGACCCGCAAAGCACAATACGGTGATGGCCTGTCCCCCTGCCTGTCCCCTTTCATCTCCGCCCGGGCATCCGCCCTGCGTGAAAGAGTCCGCTTCAACATTGAATAACTCGCCCCGCAAAAAGCTATGCAGGGGCCAACCATCGACATTGGTTAACGGTCGCAAACGGATTTGTGCCCTTTCCGCAACATCGACTGACATTCCATCGTCATGCGGAGAGGTTTGCTTGACCCACGGCGGTTATCAACGGATTAATCGGTACACGCGCTCGGGGGGCAGTTTCGGTCGGCCCGGCGATGCACGAGCCACGGGGGAATTTTCCACTGGCTCGTTCAAATGGAACAGCTCTTAGCTGATACTGCGAGGAACACATGAAAAAGACTCTCCTTGGGACGACTGCTCTCGTCTCGGCCGGCCTCATCGCCGGTCCGGCGCTTGCGAGCGATCCGCTGACCGTTACCGTCGGCGGCACCGTGACGGCCGGCATCTATGCCATTGACCAAGACGATATCGGCGGTACCTCTTATCAGGACACCGCGGTGAAGCTTGTTGCGCGCAACATCGACATCAACGCCGAAGGCACGCTGGACAATGGCATGGTTGCCGGCGTTCTCGCGACGCTCTCGCTCGGTGACGATTGGAACTCGCACTTCAACAACAACGACGCGACGTTCCGCGAACTCTTCGCCTATCTCGAAGGCGGCTTCGGCCGGTTCGAGATCGGCGGCACGGATGGCGCCGCCTTCAAGATGCACTACACCTCGCCCTGGTTCGTGCCGGGCAACGGTGTCGACAGCCCGAACATCCTGAATGCAGCGGTAGGTGGCATCACGTCCACGACGACGACGACAGCGTTCGTTCCCATCGGGCCTGCGACGAACGTTCTGGTCACGACCACGAACACGAACACCGTTGCTGGCTTCCGTCACGCGACGTTCTCGCTGATGGCTGCCGATGCGAACAAGGTGACCTACTTTACCCCGCGCTTCGCCGGCTTCCAGCTCGGTCTGTCCTACACGCCGGAGACGACCTTCAACGGCCCGAACCCGAACGGGCTCGGCGTTGTGGCGAATAACACCTCGATCGAGGATGTGGTCGAAGTCGCGCTCAACTATGCCGGCTCCTTCGGCAGCGTCGATCTCGGCGTGGACGGCTTCTACGTGTCGGGCGACGCCCCGACGGGTGCGGCTGCTGATCCGGAAGAACTGGGCTTCGGTCTGAATCTCGGTATGGCCGGCTTCACGCTCGGTGGTGCCTGGTATCAGTCGGAAGATCTTTCGGCGGTTTCCACCCCAATTCCTTCTGTTGCGGGCCTTGAGGAAGAAGTGTGGACTGTCGGTCTGTCCTACGGCACGGGTCCTTGGACGGTTGGCGTTGCCTATCTGACTGACGAGATTTCGGTGACGGGCTTCTCGGCCGAACTGGAAACCTGGCAGGCTGGTGGTGGCTACAACCTCGGTTCGGGCGTCGACGTGGGTCTCGACCTGCAGATGACGAACCAGGACCTCGGTGCGGGTGCCGACATCGATTCGGTGTCCGGTGGTCTCGTCCTATCGGTTTCGTTCTGATCGCGTCACGGTCCTTATCGATTCCGACTTCTTGGAGAGCGGGTGGTAACACCCGCTCTCTTTGTTTTTGACGCTAAAGCTTGATAAATATGCCCCGGAAGACCTAAGGAGATATAGAGAATGGGCGCCTTGATCTGGCTCGCTTCCTATCCGAAGTCCGGTAATACCTGGATGCGAAGCTTCCTCCATAACCTCTTCAGGAACTCGCATGAGCCTGTGGATATCAATGATATTACCGATTTCTGCATCGGTGACTCCGGCGCCCAATGGTACGCCCGAAGAGCCGGCGGCCGAATTCTCAAGGACATGACGCCTGAGGAGATATCCGCGCTACGCCCCTTGGTGCATCGAGATTTCACCACGGTGTTTCCAGATTCGGTTTTCGTAAAGACACATAATTTTCTTGGGGAGTGGCACGGCGTTCCGTTGCATACGATGGAGGTAACGGCAGGCGGTATTTATGTATTGCGCAATCCGCTCGATGTCGCCATCTCGGTCAGTCATCACTTTGGCGAAACAATCGATGAGGCGATCGAGCATCTTGCCAATGATAAGATGTGTACAGGCGGTAATGAGACACACGTCCTTGAGGTTCACCGGTCGTGGTCGACGCATGTAAAGAGCTGGACGGAGCATCCGAGTCCTCAGCTTCTCGTCTTGCGATATGAAGACCTCCTGCATAAGCCGCGGAAATACTTCAAGCAGGTTGCGAATTTTCTGGGTCTGAAACCATCAACCGAGCGTCTCGAACGCGCAATTCGCAACTCTTCTTTCAAAACCCTTAAAGCGATTGAGCAGAAAAAAGGCTTCAAGGAGCGCTCGAAGCGGTCCGAAAGTTTTTTTCGTGAAGGACGTTCCGACCAATGGCGCGAAGTGCTCACGCCGGACCAGGTACGCCGAATCATTCGGGACCATCATGAGCAGATGGAGCGATTTGGATATATTCCCGATGATTACCGGGACGCCATTCCCGAGGAAGCTCGCGTCAAGGTAAAAGCAGGCTAATACCCGCGACGCCGGCGATACCCGTTCCACGCAAGCGGCGGATGTGTATTTCGTCCGTGATCCCGCCAAGGGCGTAAGCCGGCATGCCGAGTGCGCCTGCAAGCGCCGCGAGGCGGGCAAGACGGGCGATGCCCAGCACCTTTCCACCGGGATGACTTTCCGTCGGCAGGACGGGAGAGATCAGCACCGCATCCGCACCGGCTCTTGCTGCTTCGATAACCGCCCTCTCCGAATGACATGCCGCGGTGACCAGAACATGCGCCGCGATGTTGCGCCGGCGGGCAATATCCCGTTCGGGCAGATGAATGCCGACGATGCCGAGCCGCCCGGCCAATCGCGGGCTGCCTGCCACGATCAGGATGCAGCCCTTTCCCCGCGCGGCGACGGTGAGGCGTCTTGCCGTCTCGTAGAGGGGCGTTTCATCATAGGCGCGCCATATCAACGCGCTGCCAGGCGGCAAGGCCGCAAGGGCTGCATACGGATCTGGGAGACGCTCGGGGTCGGTCATCGCGATCAGCGCGACCGATGCGGAGTCCGGATTGAGCCGTCGTGCGGCACGCGCAATCCGTTCCAGGTCCTTTCTCATCTTGTCTCCGAGACGTCCTGCCACTAGCTTGCGCCGAGACTATGCCAATGCCCGACAACAACGCCAACAAGAACGAAATGCCGACGGCGCGCCTCGACGCCGTTCGGGACCGGATCGCGCGCGCCGCGCGGGAGGCGGGCCGCAGGCCTGGCGATGTTGTCCTCATCGCCGTATCGAAGACGTTTGGTGAGGAGGCAATCTGCCCGCTGCTCGACGCAGGGCAGCGTGTCTTCGGCGAGAACCGCGTGCAGGAAGCCGCGCGGAAGTGGCCTGCATTGCGCGAACGATACAGCGATATCGAGCTTCACCTGATCGGTCCATTGCAGACGAACAAACTCGACGACGCGCTCGGTCTCTTCGATGTCTTTCACACGCTCGACCGGCCGAAGCTGGCGGAAGCGCTCGTCAAGGCTAGGGAGAAGGGGCGGACACTGCCCCGGCTCTTCGTGCAGGTGAATACGGGCGACGAACCGCAAAAAGCCGGTCTCGCGCCGAAGGATGTCGACGGATTTCTCGCGCGATGCCGTGACGAATGGGCGCTCGATATCGAGGGGCTCATGTGCATTCCTCCGGTGGACGAAGAGCCGGCGCTGCATTTCGCTTTGCTCGACAAGATCGCAAGACGGAATGGTCTTACCGGTCTTTCGATGGGCATGAGCGGCGATTTCGAAACAGCGGTGAAACTCGGCGCGACGCATGTGCGCGTCGGCAGCGCGCTGTTCGGCGTGCGGGCCTAGGCCTTCTCGATCCTTATCCGCGTTTCCGTTCCACAGAGCGCAAGCACGCTCAGCATGTCTTCGAGCCGCAGCGCAATGCAACCTTCCGTCGGCTGCAGTTCACCCTTTTCCTCTCGCGCAAGATGGAAAAAGACGGCGCTCCCGGCATAAGGAACGACGGGAGAATCGTTGTGCCCGAGGACGACGACAAGATCGTAGAGATGATCTTCTCGCCACATGGTCTCGGCGCTTGCCGGATAAGGCAGATGGACCGGCCGGTTGTAGGCGGGGTCGTCCGGGGCATCGCACCAGCCGTCCGTGGGCGAGATCGGAACGAGCGGCAAGCCTGTCGCGAGCGATGGCACACGATCATGACGGTATCTGAGCTCACGCAGAGGAAAAGTTCCAAGCGGCGTGCTGCCGTCGCCTTCCCGTTTCTCCGTGCTCACGCCGGTGCGGCCGAGGGCGCAGGGAAAGCGGAGGTTGCCCACGCGCAACTCGCCGCGAGTGCTGCCCGGCGAACCGGTCACGATGATCTCGGTGGCGATGCCTGCGGAATAAGCCATGACCGCTGCAGATTAGGGAGTGCGGCCGGCCGGGGCAATCGGGTGAAGCGACCTTATCGTGCCGGTTCGGGGGTCTTCATGGCCTGATACTTGTCGAGCGCGTCGAGCATGGCGCTGGCGAGATCGGCGGGCCGGCCGGATTCGGTTTCGTCTGTCGTCGTCTCGACCTTGGCCGGATCGGCGAAGGAGCCGATCAAGGCCTGGAATGCTTCGGGGCTCAGCCGGGGGAGGGGTTTCGCGTCTTCGGGGACGGCCTTGTCCTTGGGATGGAGCGCCGCCGGCGTGATCGAGGCGGTTGTCAGCTCCATATCCGGAGGTGGCGCCGGGGAGACTTCGGTTTTCTCCGCGAGGAGCGCGGCTGGCGCTCCCGCGGATTCTTCATCACCGAACAGCGAGGCATAAACCCTGTCACCAAGGCCGTCTTCGCCGTCGCCGGCGATGGCGAGGCTCGCAACGGAGGCGACGAGGCCCATGGGGCCGCCCCAGAGGGTGCCGCCAGCGATGCGCGCATGGGCGCTGATGCCGTCTCCCGTCACACCGCGATAGACTTCGGAAATCAGCGGAATGTGCTGGAGCGGGTTGAGAGTATCGATGACGTCGCCGAAGGTGAGATTTCCGCTCTCGGGGGTCCGGCCTTCGGCGCGGGCCGTGCGCAAGGCATTGAAGGCCGCCGAGGCGAGATTTTGCTTGCCTGGGCGATGCTGAATGCCGATATGGGCTGCGGTAAAATCGGTCATGCTTCCTGAATGAGCAAGCATCGGGCCAGACCGCAAGTGGCGGTTTCCGGAGGCTCGTGACGGCTGATCGGGGCAGGCGACGGCAGATTTTGCCCGGCCGGGGCGCAGGGGCGGCAAGGCTTGCGGTCCCTGTTGCGGCTCACTATCCCGTGCGTTGGTCGGCGGAGAGAGCTATGGCAAACTCCGCTCACACCGTTCCGGCGGCCATGATGGCCCTTCATTGAAAGCGCAGCATGACGAAAGACTTTCCGCCGAAAGGTCCGGCGAAACCGTTTACCCCGGGGTTCGGAACGCAAGGTTCGTTCAAGCCGACGGTTGGCCTTCCGGCGAGTGCGGCTGGGGGACGGCCGGCGGTTTCAGGAGGTCTAGCGGCCGCCGGCTTTCGGCCGCGTGCCGGGCAGGCCAGCCTTTCGTCCGACGATATCGTGCGCCTGCTGCAACTCGGCGGCAGTCATCTCGCGGCGGGAAGGCTCGAGCATGCGAGCGCGGCGGCTGTGGGCGTGCTCAAGGCCGAACCCCGAAATCCCGATGCGCTTCATCTGATCGGGCTCGTTGCCCTGGGCCGGGGCGACGCTGAAAAGGCGGAAAAATTTATCGCCGCTGCGGCCGCGCTCATGCCCCGCCATCCCAATGTCTGGGTCAATCTCGGCAATGCGCAGAGAGACCAGGGAAAGGGGGAGGAGGCTCTTATCTCCTATCTTCGCGCCGAGGCGATCGATTCCAGCTACCCGGAGATTTATCTCAATCGCGGTCAGCTTTATCAGGACACATCGCGCTACGAAGAAGCGATCGCCGACTTCGAACGGTTGATCGAATTGCGGCCCAACGAAGCCTCTTCCTATATGCGGGCTTCGGCTGCGGCGGCGGCCGCCGGCATGTTTCGCGAGGCACTTTCCTTCGGCCATCGTGCGATGGCCGTGCTCGATATCGTGCCGCCGCAAATCAAGGCGGTCGTCGCCACGACCCATGAAAGACTTGGCGAACTCGACGCCGCCATCTCCCTTGCCGCAGAGGCGCTCGCCGAGGATTCATCCAACGCAGCCGCGCTGCGGACCTGGTCGAAAGCGCGCCGGCGGCAGCGCAAGCATGATCAAGCGCTTCTGACCGAATTGAGGACGCGCCTGGAATTACTGGATACCGGCACGATCTCACGGTCGGAAGCACGTCTCACCTATGCGGAACTGGCGCAGATTTGCGACGAGCAGGGCGATGCCGCAGCCGCATTCTCCTATTTCACCCGGATGAACGATGCGACGAGCGGGCTTCCAGAACTCAAGCATGTGAACCTGCGCAAGTTCGCCGATGAAGTCGAGAAGCTGATCGAGACTTTTGTGCCCGACTTCGTGAATAGCTGGGCGCCTGTCCCGGAAAACGAGAAAGAAGCCGGCCACGCTTCTCCGCCGGTTTTTCTTGTCGGGTTTCCGAGATCCGGAACGACATTGCTGGATCAGATACTGGATGCTCATCCGGATGTGCAGGTATTCGAGGAGCGGCCGCTGCTCAGAGAGGTGCGGAATACAATCGCGGGATATCCGCGAGGCATCGCGAAGCTGACGGAAACCGATCGGCAGGCTCTGCGCCAGATATACTGGGAGGCGCTACGCAAGGAAGGGGCGCTGCTCGAGCAAAAGACCGTCATCAACAAGATGCCGCTCGACTCCATTCACGCCGGGCTTGTGCATCGTATATTTCCCGAGGCCCGCATCATCTTCGCGCTCCGTCATCCGGCAGATTGCGTTCTCTCCTGCTTCATGCAGGACTTCGTTCCGAATGGCGCCATGGTGAACTTCCTGACGCTTGAAGGTTCGGCGCGCTTCTACGACCGAGTGTTCACGCTCTGGCAGCGCTACCGCGAATTATTGCCGCTGAACGTTCAGGAGGTTCGCTACGAGAATCTCGTTGCCGATCTCAGGGCAGAGGTCGAGCCGATGCTATCCTTTCTCGATCTCGACTGGAACGATGCCGTGAGCAATCCGGCAGCACACGCGCTTGCGCGCGGGACAATCCGTACGCCATCCTATTCGCAGGTGACGCAACCGATCTATTCGACCGCAACCGAAAGATGGCGCCGTTACGAAGAGCAGATGAAGCCGGTGCTCCCCATCCTGAAGCCGCATGTGGAGCGGCTTGGCTATTCCCTGTAGAGAGAGCATGAACGGAACAAAGAAAATACTCGTTGTCGACGATGACGACACGCTGCGGAACTCGCTTGCCGAGCAACTTCAGCTTCATGAAGAATTTTCCTGCATAGCCGTAGCGACGGGAGCGGCGGGCCTCGACCATGTGCGTGCTGCCCATGTCGACCTCGTGCTGCTCGATGTCGGGTTGCCGGACATGGACGGCCGGGAAGTTTGCCGGCTTATGCGCAAGGCGGGTGTGAAGGTGCCGATCATCATGCTGACCGGCGCCGACACCGACTCGGACACGATACTTGGCCTCGATGCGGGCGCGAACGACTATGTCACCAAGCCATTCCGCTTTGGTGTCCTGCTCGCCCGTCTTCGCGCGCATCTACGCAGTCACGAGCAGAGCGAAGATGCGGTCTTCAAGATCGGGCCCTATTCCTTCCGGCCGAGCGCGAAGGTGCTGGTGGATGCCCAGGAAAAAAAGGTAAGGCTGACCGAGAAGGAAACGTCGATCCTGAAATATCTCTATCGCGCCGGATCCAAAGTGGTCGGGCGCGACACGCTTCTGGCGGAGGTGTGGGGCTACAATTCAGGCGTCACGACACATACGCTCGAGACGCACATCTACCGCCTGCGGCAGAAGATCGAGCAGGATCCATCGAGTGCTGAAATTCTGGTGACCGAAGCGGGGGGATATCGGCTCGTGCCGTAAGAGGTTCAGGCCCTTGCCGTCAACGACAGCATGACAACCGCGCCGAGCGTGAGCGGTGTCCCGATGAGCGCCGCAATGACGAGTGCGCCCGGGCCCCAGGCGATGACGGCGATCGCCAGAAGCAGCAGGATGTTGATGAGGAAGAGGGTGGGGCCGTCTATGCGGTCCATTTTGGAGCTCCCGGCAGATTTTCGGAACGGCCCTTCATTTGCCGTGCCTCGGGCGGCAATCCAAGCGGACGAATCGACGCAGGACCTTCTCAGGCGTCTCCTTCGACATTTGCCGTCAGGGCATAGGTCGCCGCGAATTCCGGCGGCATGCGCGTCGCCCGGCCCGTTTCCACGTTGATGCAGACGAAATCGGTCGTGCCGCGAAGCAAGGTCTCGCCTGTGCCCGCGTTGACCATCTGAAAGCGGCGTCTGAGCCGGAGACGCCCGTCGTTCCCCGTGATCCATGTTCCGACGAGAACGGTCTCGCCTTCGCGGCTGGCGGCAAGATATTCGAGCTCGTGGCGCCGGACGACCATGCCACGGTTCAGTCGCGCATAGCTCGCAAAGTCGAGGCCAAGCGCTTTGGAGTGTTCCCAGGCCGCCTTCGCCATCCAGGTGAGGTAGACGACATTGTTCGTATGCTGAAAATCGTCGATATGCTGACGCTCAACTCTCGTCTCGAAGACGAACGGGTTTGGCCAATCCCAGGCGATCTCCACATGCTTTCGTTCCATCGAACGCCGCTCCCGTTTTCAATTCGTCTGTTCTTAGCGGTCCCGGGGCCGCCGCGCAAACGGAGGGGCGGGACAGGCCGCTTCCCCTCCGCTATTCTCGGTTCATGAGCCTTGAACCTGCCGTCGCCCTTCTTCAGTGCGTGGACCTCTTCGCCGGTCTCGATCCCGTGCGCCTCGAGGTTGTCGCCTTCACCTGCGAAAGGCGGGAATATGCCCCGGGCGATAAGCTCTTCGAGGCGGGAGAGGAAGCGGACTGCGCCTGGCTCATCATCGAGGGCGAAGCCGCAATGCTGGCGGAGGGGGAGGGTGGCGCCCCGCGAGCGCTGCGGCTTGACAGCGGCGATCTCATCGGCGAAACGGCGCTGTTCAAACGAGAGCGGCGGCGAACAAGCGTACGCGCGGTGACGAGACTGCTGACGCTGCGGATCGGACGGGACATGTTCCAGCGGTTGCTCGGCGAATTTCCGGAGATGGCCGGCGCGGTCGCGACGCGGCTTGCAAACAGGCTGGACGATGCTGGTGCCGAACTTCGTGTGCTTCAGATGCGGTTTGGCCGCAACGGGAAAAAGGGCGGGAAACGGATAGAATGAGCGATGTGAAACCGGTGGGCGATTGGCCACCAAACATTCAGGCCGTGTTCAAGCGAATGGCACCGGCGAGCCGCTATCTCGGGCTTGAAATTCTGGAAGCGCACAAGGACAGCCGCACGGTGAAGGTTGCATTCAATGCCGGGCCCGACCTCTGCAACATGTGGGGCGGCATTCAGGGCGGCATGGTCGCAGCGATGCTCGACGATGTAATGAGCTTGGCCGTGGGGCTCGATCTCGAATGGGGTCAGATCTCGCCCACGCTCGAGCTCAAGGTGTCGATGCTGAACGCCGCGCGGCCCGGCCGCATCATCGGGACGGGCCGCGTCATAAAGCGCGGAAAGTCGGTCGGGTTTATCGAGGGGGAGCTCGCCGACGAAGAGGGAAAGCTTCTTGCGACGGGAAGTTCGACGGCGACCTTCGTGACGCTCAAGAAAAAAGCGCCATCGGGCGAGACCGTTCAGGCGTAGGCGTTTCTGTCGAAATAGTGCCGCGCTTCCTTCGTCAGGTGGGTTTCGAAGAGCGCGAAATGATGGCGGATACCGGCATTCAGCGCCGCCTTGTCGAGCTTGAGCACGCGGCGCGTTTCGCGAAGAAAGCTCGGCCAGTAGCGAATCACCATCCAGGTGTTGTCGGCGAGCGGGGCCAGTTCGTCCTCCGGCATGTCCAGGTGCCTTGCCTCGATCATGTGACCGAAGAAGCGGATCAGCATGCTTGTGGTCATCTCGTAGATCCGGTGGACGCGGTCTTCGAGCTCGGGCGATGTGCGGCCATATTCCGCCTGGTCGCGGTAGAGATACTGGTAGGTCCAGACTTCCTCGAACACCATGCGATTAAAAAGGGCATAGTTTTCGAGCACCGTTTCCGGCGTCGAGGGAATCGAGAGGCGCTTGTCGATGAGAACGAAGAGTGCAAGCTGGTGCGCCCTTACCAGGTCGCGCTTGGTGCGGAAGTGATACCAGAGGTTGCCTTCCGAAATACCGACCTCCTCCGAGATTCTGGCTGTCGTGACGGCATCGTAGCCGTTCTCGTTGAAGAGCCTGAGGCTCGCCGCGAGAATCCTGTCCTTGGTCTTGGGTGCCATGCCGTTTCGTTTCTTCGTGGGTCTTTTCACTTTGTGGGCTTGCCGCCGCAGCGCCAGTGCGATTGCGGAGCACCCTTCTTGTACCCGCGGCGGCGGCTGCGACAAAGGCCGCATCAAGGCATCGAGGCCTGCAAGGCGCCCAACCTGCCCACTTGCGCGAATAGGGTCAACACCCTAATATGGGGTATCTACCCTAACTAGAACCGGCCACCGGAGCCCCCCAATTGTTCCGGATGGCGGCAGATACCGGTAGGAACCCCAGGAGCGGGCGGCGGGAGGCGTTTACCCCGAAAGCTGGCCCCCCCCAGCTAAAGCCTCAGCGTCGCGATTACCGGCGCATGGTCCGACGCCCGCTCCCACCCCCTCGCATCCTTGCGGACCTTCATGGCGACAGGCGCATCCGAGAGTGCTGGCGTGGCCCAGATGTGATCGAGGCGGCGGCCGCGATCGGCGGCTTCCCAGTCCTTCGCGCGATAGCTCCACCACGAATAGAGCTTCTCCGTCTCCGGCACGAAGCGGCGCATCACGTCCACCCAGTCATGCGATGCATAGAGCTCGTTCATGAGCTCTACCTCGACCGGGGTATGGCTCACGACCTTCAGGAGCTGCTTGTGCGACCAGACATCGTGTTCCAGCGGCGCGATGTTGAGGTCGCCGAGAAGCATCATACGATTCGTGGATTTCGATTTCTGCTTTTCGTAGAGGCGGATCATCTCGCGGAGGAAGGCAAGCTTGTGGGCGAACTTGTCGTTGATTGCCGGATCGGGCTCATCGCCCCCTGCCGGGACATAGAAATTGTGGATGCGCAAACCACCCGGGACATCGAGATCGGTCGCGATGTGCCTGCAATCGCCTTTCTCGCAGAAATCCAGACTTTCGACTTTCCTGAAGGGGATGCGGCTCAGCGTGGCGACACCGTGGTAGCCCTTCTGACCGTGAACGGCGACATGTTCGTAGCCCGCCTTCTTGATGTCCTTCAGGGGAAAGGCATCGTTGATGCACTTGATCTCCTGAAGACAAAGTACGTCCGGGCGCTCCTCGGCGAGCAGCCGCTCGACCAGATTGATCCGTAGACGGACGGAATTGATGTTCCAGGTTGCGATCTTGAAGTCCAACGTCTTGTCCGTTTCTCTTGTGGTTCGGAGGGTCAGAAGATGTTGAAGGTGAGGCCGGCAATGCCGATTGGCCAGCGTCCCCGCGTGAAGAGCGCAAACTTGCGGCGGAAGGGGTGATCGTCGTCACCGCCAGCGACAAGGGAAAGAGCCGCGCCGTGAGCGGCATGGAGGGCGGCGCCCGCGGCCGCGTTCAGCAGCTCCTCGTCCTCGACCTC
The DNA here is from genome assembly GCA_020062605.1 of Parvibaculum sp. Taxonomy (GTDB): domain Bacteria; phylum Pseudomonadota; class Alphaproteobacteria; order Parvibaculales; family Parvibaculaceae; genus Parvibaculum. The sequence continues at coordinate 13,098 of JAGUWA010000038.1, forward strand.
CCAGAAATGCGCGGCGTCGTGGACGGCCATGCGCACGCGCTCACCGAGGAGCGCGGACACGTGCGTCATTGCAATATTGAGCGCATCTTCGCTCAGATGATCGAGTGCATCGGTCACGAGGGCCGCGCGCAACCCCTCCTCGGCCTCCCAATGCGCGGGATCGATGTCGAGTGCCATGGCGGCGTCGGCCGCTTCCACCCAGTCGCGAAGACGTGCCGGTTCGGCGTCGGGAAAGCCGAGGCCGTCGAGATAGGCCCGCGCGAGCGCCTTGACCTCACGGTCGAGAGGCCGCCCGAGCCGCGTGAACCAGGGCATGTTGACGGCCTCCTCGGCAAAGCGGCGCAGCCCGGCGAGAATGGGAATCTCAGCCTCCAGCGCGTCGAGCTCGGCGTCGGTGATCAGCAGTTGCGGCTCGTTGCCGTCGTCGAAAAGGCGTGACATGTCCGGTTGGGTGCTCGTTCGGTGGGAGGGGGAGCTTAGTCTTTTGCACAGGCGCGGCGCAAAGCCCCGCGCAAAAAAGTTGCGCCCCCAACCTTTGATCCAGGGATGGCGGGGCGCAAAAAAGTTGCGCCCCCAACCTTTGATCCAGGGATGGCGGGGCGCAAA
>JAGUWA010000422.1 GCA_020062605.1 Parvibaculum sp.
CGATGCGGGCGCGGCGACGAGCGTCAGCGCGAGGCTCTGACCGTCAGCGGCGCCCGGCGAAGGGATGCGTGCTCGACAGTCCACCATCGACGGCGATGGCCTGTCCGTTGACATAGGACGCATCGTCGCTCGCAAGAAAGAGCGCGGCCTGTGCGATTTCCGGCGGCAGGCCGTAGCGCTTCAACGGGTTGAGCTGGCCGATCTTGTCGTCCGAACCGCGCGCTCGGGCGCCGTCGAAGATCGGCTTCGTCATTCCCGTCTCGATGAGACCGGGGCAGATCGCGTTGACGCGCACGCCGGTGCCGTAGAATTCGTTGGCGGTGGTCTGGACGAGGCTGATGACGCCGGCCTTGCTTGCGCTGTAGGGCGTGCCACCGGCATTGGCGCGCAGTCCCGCGACGGAGGCCGTGCAGATGATCGAGCCCTTGCCCTGGGCGATCATGTGGCGGCTCGCATGCTTGATCGCGAGGAAGGGGCCGATCAGGTTCACGGCGAGGATTTCCTTCCAGTAGTCCACTGTCTGCTCATGCAGCGGGACGAGCCCGCCGCTGATGCCGGCATTGGCATAAACGACATCGAGGCCGCCGAACCCGGAGAGGCAATGGTCGACGAAGCCTTTCACGGCCGTTTCGTCGCTGACATCCGCGGCAACGGACGAAACCGTGCCGCCTTCCTTGCGGATCATCTCAGCCGTTTCGTCGACCGCCGCTTCCACCCGGTCGACGGCGACGACCTGCGCGCCTTCATGCGCAAAAAGAAGGGCGCTGGCGCGGCCGATGCCGCTACCAGCGCCCGTCACGATGGCTCGTTTCCCGGACAGACGTCCCATGATGCTTCTCCCTGAATCGCATTTCGATGATGCGACTTTAGGGGCAGGGAGCTGCCTGGAACAGGCGAAAGAGGATCAGAAGTCCTTGCCTGCCGACACGGCCCACTGAACCTGGCCCTGCTGGCCGTCGATCGTGCCGGAGCTGCCGACCGCCGGGGCTTCATCGATGGGGGCCGTGCAGTTTTCCGGCGCATCGCCGACCTTGGTGCAGATCGTGTTGTCCGAAACGCGCCAGGAGCCCTGGGCCTCCGAGCCGTCGGCGCCCTTCACCACGATGCTGGACGCGTCGGGGTAATAGATCTTGGTCACGGCGCCGTCCGGCCCGGTGAGCGTCACGGTGTTGCCGACAAGGCCGTCGCCCACATTGGCAAGCGCCGCACCGGCGAAAGCAAAGGTCGAAACGGCGGCTGCGAGTACGAATTTTTTCATGGATACCCTCCCAAATTATATCCGTGTCCGGAGCAGGGACTGTTCCCTTGCCCGTTAACCACGAACTCTACATGCCCGCAAGGGCGGCGCAAGGGCGGCGCAAGGGCGGCGCAAGGGCGGCGCGGCAAGGCGGGAGAAAGAGCTAGCGGCGGAAGCCCGGCGGCTTCAGGAGGAAGATGATGAGCCAGATCGGAATGAGCACCATCGCGCCGAGCAGGAAATGCGGCAGCGCCCAGCCGATCCCCTCGCGCACGAAGGCGAGGATGGCCTCGGGCGTGAAGCCGACGTCCTGAAGAACCTGCTCTGCTGTTATGTCGAACGCGTTGAGCAGCGCGCCGATGGCCACTGCTCCAATGAAGAATTTCATCAGCGTCGACAAGGCGTTCTGGATCATGAAGGCGCCGCCTCGGTCCCGACGAATCACTCAGGCCCAGTCTAGACGGGACGGCAGCCGGGGACAAAGGCCCCGAATCTATTGCCCGAACAGCTTTTTCAGCGCGTCTTCGGGGCTCGGCTTCGGCTCTTCCGCCGTTTCGCCCCCGGTGGTGCCGGTCTCGCCCGTCTCTCCGCTTGCGCTGCCGTCGTTCGCGGGCTCGCCCATGAGGCCCTCGAGCAGGCTCTTGCCCTTGTCTTCCTTGATGGAATCGATGGTCTGCTTGATGTTTTCGCGGTTCTGGATCATCGATTTCAGGTCCGGTGCGAAGCGCGGATTGGACCAGGAGCCGGTAATCAGGATCGGCACCTCGATGCCCTTGGCTTCCGTTGAGCCGCCCTGGCCCTCGAGCGTCGCCGCGAGCTTCGGCTCGACGCGGTAGTCGAGCGTCTTCTTGGGCATGTTGGCCGTACCCGCGCCGGTCACGCGGATGAGCGGCGAGAGGAGCTTCAGGTCGTCGTTCTTCAGGATGCCGTTGGTGATCGTGAAGGTGCCGCCGAGCTCGGAGAAATCGGTATCCTGCGTGCCGCCGGACTGCCAGCCCGTGGTGGCCGCGCTCAGGACCGTGCGGGTGAGCTGCGCGAGGTTGATCCCCTTGATCTTGCCGTTGGTGAATTTCACGCTGCCATTGCCGTTCAGTGCCGAGATCATGTCGCGCTGGCTGTGTCCGGCGGCGGTGACGGCGATGTCGAGGGCGGTCTTGCCCTCGAGCCGCTTGAAATCGGCCGCGTCGGTGAGGAAGGGCGCGGCGGAAAGTCCGGCCAGCGCGAAATTCGCGTTCACCTTCGGCGTGGCCCCCGCACCGTTCACGGTGAGTTTGCCCGAGCCCTGGCCCTCATAGAGAGCGAGCTTCGAGAGATTGGCGTTGAGCACGCCATTCGAAAGCTTCAGCGCCAATGCGCTTTCGCCGATCTTGAGCTTCTGGAAAAGAATCTCGCCCGCCGAGATGGTGAAGTCCGCGTCGGCCGCCTTGAGCCCCGAAAGGTCGATAGGCTCGGTGCTCCAGCCCCCGTCGTCGCTTGAGCCGCCACCGGAACCGCCGCCGCTCTCGCCACCATTCGCGAGATAGGTGTTCACATCGATCCTGTCGACGGTGAGCTTGCCCTTGATGTTCGGCCGTGCGCCGCCCGTGCCGACCGAAAGGTCGCCCGTCGCGTTCATGCCGTCGAAGGCGACCTTCGCGCCCGAGAACCGGTAGAGATTGTCCGTGCCGCTCGCCTCGCCGCTGATGGTGAGTTGCCCGAAGCCTTCGCCGGCGGGCATGGGGCTCCCCGTCCAGGCCGCAAGCTCGCGCACCGAAGGGACGTCGAGGTCGACCGCGCCGGAAAAGGCGAGGCCGTCGATCACCTTGAGCGTGCCTTCATAGGAGGTTGTCAGCTTCGGCGCCGAGACGGCGAGCGTTACGGGCGTCTCGCCGCCCTCCGTGAACGCGCGGGGACGCGCGGCCTTGAGGTCGATATCGATTTCATCGCCGTTCCAGACGAGTGAGCCGTCCGCGACGAAAGGTTCGTCGAGGCCCGGCATGGAGAGGTCGATATTGACGTTCTCCATCGCATAGCTCGCGCCCGACTGTGCGTTGCGGTAGGTGGCGCTGCCGTTCTGGATCGAAACCTCGCCGAGCCGGAACTCGCTCACGGCCGCGCCACCGCCCTGCGAGGGCGTTTCCGGCGCCGCGGGCGCTGCCTGACCCCGAGCGCTTTCGAACTGCCAGTTCGGCGTCCCGTCCTTGCGGACCTCGAGATGGATGATCGGATCGACGAGGACGAAGCTGTCGATCTCCACATTGCCGCTGAAGAGCGGAACGAGCTTCAGCGACGCCCGCATCTCCTTCATGGAGGCCATTTCCGTCTCGCGCGCCCATGTCGCGTTCGAGAAGCCGACATCGCCAATCGAAATTGCGATGTTGGGGAAGAAGGAGAGGCCGATATCGCCGTCGATGCGCAGGTCGCGCCCCGTCTGCGCCTTCACGAGCTCCGTCACCTTCCCCTTGTAGGTCTCCATCGGGATCAGCATGGGAACCACGATGATGACGGCGACAATGACGAGCAGAAGACCGGCGAGAATGGCGATCAGGCGGGACATGTAAGCGCTCCGGTTTGTTTCCGCCAGATTGAGGGCGAAATATGGCTGCAGCATGATGGCGCAAGTCGGCGGGGGAGGCAAAGCTGGCGGCTTGAATGCCGGCAGTACCGCTCCTAATGTGCGGCACCGCACGGAAGGAGTGGCTCTCATGACCACAGCAATCGACATGAACGAAAGCCCCTTGTGGGAACCCTCCGCCGGGGCTGTGGCGGCGTCCAACATGAGTGCGTTCGCGGATTTCGCGAACGAACGGCATGGGCTGTCGCTGGCCGGTTACGGCGCGCTCCATGCCTGGTCGGTGGCCGCTCCCGAGCTCTTCTGGGATGCCATTTGGGATTTCACCGGCGTCATCGGTGAAAAGGGCCAACGGGTTCTCGTCGATGCCGGGAAGATGCCCGGCGCGGCATTCTTCCCCGATGCCCGGCTCAACTTCGCCGAAAACCTGCTGCGCGAAGAAGGCGGCGAGGTCGCGCTCCTCTTCAACAATGAAGGCGAGATGGCCGCGCCCGTCACTCGCGACGCCTTGCGCCGCGATGTCGCGCGCTTCGCCGCCGTGCTCAAGTCATGGGGCGTCGGCCAGGGCGACCGTGTCGCCGCCTTCATGCCGAACTGTCCCGAAACCATTGTCGCCATGCTCGCTGCCGCGAGCATAGGCGCGGTCTTCTCCTCCTGTTCGCCGGATTTCGGCGTGAAGGGCGTGCTCGACCGCTTCGGTCAGATCGAACCAAAGGTGCTCGTCGCCTGCGATGGCTACCGCTATGCGGGCAAGCGCCTCCCCGCGCATGACAAGCTCGGCGAAATCGTCGCCGGTCTTCCCTCGCTCGAACATGTCGCCATCGTTCCCTTCATCGGCCAAGGAAAGAAGGCGATTGCGAAGGCGGAGGACTGGCCCGCGCTTCTCGCCTCCGCGCCGGAAGCATCGCTCTCCTTCGCGCGTCTGCCTTTCTCGCACCCGCTCTACATCATGTATTCGAGCGGCACGACCGGCATCCCGAAATGCATCGTCCATTCGGCGGGGGGCACGCTTCTTCAACATCTGAAGGAGCATCGCCTTCATTGCGACATTCGCCCCGGCGAAACGCTTTTCTACTTCACGACCTGCGGCTGGATGATGTGGAACTGGCTCGTCTCGGGACTGGCGGCGGGCGCTACGCTCGCGCTTTACGACGGCTCTCCCTTCGCGCCGGACGAGCGCGTGCTGTTCGACTATATCGACGCGGCAGGAATAAATGTGTTCGGTACCTCGGCGAAGTTCATCGATGCGGTGAAGAAATCGGGGCTCACGCCCCGCGAAAGCCACGACCTTTCTTCCATGCGCATGATCCTGTCCACCGGTTCGCCTCTCGTGCCGGAGAGTTTCGATTTCGTCTATCGGGACATCAAGACGGACGTCGCCCTCTGCTCGATTTCGGGCGGCACCGACATTGTTTCCTGCTTCGTGCTCGGCTCGCCCATGCTGCCCGTCTGGCGCGGCGAGATTCAGGCGAAGGGGCTCGGCATGGCCGTCGACGTCTGGGACGAGGAGGGAAAGCCGCTCGCGACGGGGCAGGGCGAGGCAAGCAAGGGTGAACTCGTCTGTACCCGTCCTTTTCCGTCCATGCCGGTCGGCTTCTGGAACGATCCCGACGGCGCGAAATATCGCGGTGCTTATTTCGAGCGCTTTCCCGGCGTCTGGTGCCATGGCGACTATGCGGAGATAACGTCCCACGGCGGCATCGTCATTCACGGCCGCTCCGACGCGACGCTCAATCCGGGCGGCGTGAGGATCGGCACGGCGGAAATCTATGCGCAGGTCGAGCAGCTTCCCGAAATCCAGGAGGCGCTCGCCATCGGTCAGGACTGGCAGGGCGATGTGCGCGTCGTGCTGTTCGTTGTGATGAAGGAGGGCGCCGCGCTCGACGCCGCGATGGAAAAGCGCATCCGCGATAAAATTCGCGCCGGTGCGTCGCCCCGCCACGTGCCTGCGAAGATCGTCGCCGTCGCCGATATTCCACGCACCAAGTCCGGCAAGATCACCGAACTTGCCGTGCGCGACATCGTGCATGGGCGCGAGGTGAAGAACCGCGAGGCGCTGGCGAACCCGGAAGCGCTGGCGCTCTTCCGGGACTTGCCGGAACTGGCTTCCTAAAGCGCATCCGCAAGCAGTAGCCGTCCGCCGAGCCCGGCTTGCGGCACATGCCGTCCCTCGATCCAGGCGCGGATCATCGCGTTGACCGCTTCGGGCGCTTCCTGCTGCACCCAATGCGAGACCTGCGGCAGATAGTGGATGGTGAAATCGGTCACGAGCTCCTCCGTCCCATAGGTGAGCTCCTTGCCGAGCGCCGCATCCTCCTCGCCCCAGATCATCAGGGTCGGCGTGTCGAGCTGCGGCGGGTTTGTCCATTCGGCGGGCTTTTCGCCCTGCATCAGCGCGCGATAGTAATTGATCATCGCAGTCATCGCGCCGGGAAGCTGCGCGTTCTTGCGGTAGTGGTCGAGCACCTCGTCCGGAAAGCGGCTCTTGTCCACGGCCATGCCGTAAAAGGCCTGCGCGATCGCATGCGCATTGCGCGCGAGAAAGAGCTTCTCCGGCAGCCAGGGAATCTGGAAGAAGAAGACGTACCAGCTCTTCTTGAGCTGCGCCCATGTCCGCCCCTGCGTCGCAAAGAGCGCAGGGTGGGGCAGGTTCATCACGATAAAGCGTTCGAGCGGGCGCACCTTCCTGAGGGCGAAAGTCCAGCCGATCACGCCGCCCCAGTCGTGTGAGACAAGCGTAACGGGTCCTGTGATCCCGCGTGCCCGCGCCGCGTCGATGAGCGCCGCCACGTCGTCGAGAAGATGCTCGATCCGGTAGTGTTCCTTGCCCCTCGGCCGCGACGTGCCGCCATAGCCGCGCAGGTTTGGCGCCCAGGCCGTGTAGCCGAGGTCGGCAAAGACGGGCATCTGGTGGCGCCAGGAAAACTTGCTTTCGGGAAAACCGTGCAGCAGCAGCGCGAGCTTGTTGCCCTCGCCGCACATGTCGACCTCGAAGGCGAGACCGTTCGCTTCGATGTAAGCCGTGCTGATTCCTGTGCCGCTCATGGCTTTCCCCGCTCTTGTTCTTGCCGGGGACTATAGGCGATTCCGGCGTTGTGCAAGCCGGGGATTGACGCTTTTCGTCTGACCGGGGACTGACAGAAGCCCGCGAATTCCCTATTGTTTCGACACAATCCGGGGGCCGTGCGGCAAATTGGCGGGAGCGCCGGGCCGCAGGGGCTGCGCCCGTCAGAGGGGGACTTTCATGACCACTCCGTTTACGCCGCGTCACTGGTCGTCGCGGTTCGCGTTCCTGATGGCTGCCATCGGCAGTGCCGTGGGCCTCGGCAATGTCTGGCGCTTTCCCTACCTCGCCGGAGAGAATGGCGGCGGTGCCTTCATCCTCATTTATGCAGCAACGACACTCGCCATTGCGCTTCCGATCCTGATCTCGGAAATCATGCTGGGCCGCATGGGCAAACAGAGCCCGATCAATGCCATGAAAGCGCTCATTGCCGAGCACAAGGCGGCCCGGTTCTGGATGCTGATCGGCTGGGGCGGCGTTGCCGGCGCTTTCGTCGTGTTGTCCTACTACAGCGTCATCGGCGGCTGGGCCCTCAAATATGTCGAGCTGGCGCTGACCGGCGCCTTTTCCGGCGAGACGGAGGTCGCCGCCGCGGATCATTTCTCGACCTTCGTCGCCGACAGCGGCTCGCTGATGATCTGGCAGACGCTCTTTCTCGTCATCACGGTTGGCATCGTGGCGGCCGGTGTGACCGGCGGCATCGAGCGCGCCGTCGTCATGCTCATGCCGCTTCTCTTCATCCTGCTTGCGGCGATGGCCGTTTATGCCACCACCATGCCGGGCTTTGGCGCGGCCATGAAATTCATGTTCGCTTTCGATTTCAGCGAGGTCACGCCTGACACCGTCCTTGCCGCCATCGGGCAGGGCTTCTTTTCGGTGTCGATCGCGCTCGGCGCCATGATGACCTATGGCGCCTATCTCGACGAGGATGTCTCCATCGGCCAGTCCGCCATCGTGATCGCGGTCGCCGATACGGTCGTTGCCATCCTCGCGGGCATCGCCATCTTCCCGCTCGTCTTTTCCTATGGGCTCGAACCGTCGAGCGGCCCCGGCCTCACCTTCATCACGCTGCCCATCGCCTTCGGCACCATCGGCAACGGCGTGGTGATCGGCGGCGCCTTCTTCATCCTCCTTTCCGTGGCGGCGGTCACCTCGGCGATCTCGCTGCTGGAGCCCATCGTCGCCTGGATAGAGGAAGGCGTGCGGCTCTCGCGCAAATGGCTCGCCGTCATCGTCGGCGCCGTCGCCTGGGTGGCGGGTCTCGGCACGGTCTTTTCGTTCAACAGCTGGTCGGACTTTCATCCCATGGCGCGCTTCGGTGTCATGGAGAAAATGACGGTCTTCGACGTGCTCGACTTCACGACCGCGAATCTGGTCATGCCGACGGTCGGCCTGCTTATCGCGCTGTTTGCGGGGTGGGTGCTTTCCGGCCCCGTCGTCGAGGCGGCGCTGGGCGCGGGGGGCAAGGGCTGGTTCCGCTGGTGGCGCTTTGCGCTCCGCTTCATCGCCCCGTTGGGCGTGGTCTCGATTTTCGTGGCTAACGTCTTGATGTAGAGGGGTTTTGGCTTGCCTGCCGATTTTTGCGGGCAGCGCCAGCCCGGGCTTGTCATTCGGGCCGGGCCGAATTAAGTTCCCGGCCATCGCGGCGGGCTTTGGCCCGGTTCCGCTTATCCCGTGCAGCCATAGCTCAGCTGGTTAGAGCGCTAGATTGTGGATCTAGAGGTCCCCCGTTCGAACCGGGGTGGCTGTACCACCCTTCATTCCTCTCGCGGCACGATGAAAACCGCGCCCAGGATCTGGCCGATCTCCTCGCCGCCATGCGTGAAGGGGAGCAGGAGGGCGTGCATATCGAGGGGCGCTTCGTCTCAAATCCGTGCGACCGGCGTCTTCAGCGACAGGGGGCCGGCAACCAGCAGCACCGCCCGCATCGCTTCGGACCAGCGCTCCTGCATCACCTTGTCCGTGAGCTTCGAGTCGGGCGCTGCCTTCATTTCCGAGAATGTCTCGCCCGTCTTGTCGAAGCCCGTTATCGCCGAAAGTTCCGCGCCGAACAGGCGGAACCGGAAATCCGCACCGCCGTCGAGCACTTCGACGATCCCGACATGGGGCAGCATCTTCCGGAACTCTTCCGGGCGGATGTCGGCGCGGTCGGGAAAGGGCCTGCCGGCGCGCTTCTCCTCCCAGCAGGCAAGCAGGGCGGCAAGCGCCGGGTGCTTCGGCTTCTCGAGCAGCGTGACCTTCGCGTCCGCGTCGACCGACCTTGCGATCCGGGTGGAAATGAATGAGGACATCTGTTCCTCTCCGGGCGAAAAATGCCCGGACCTATAATGCCACCGGAAAGTTAACGGATTCTGCGGATGAGCCCTCGCGGCGCTCTTGCGCTCGGCCAGGCCCCGGTGTTTCCTTGCCCGTCACAGGTTCCGGCCCTCAGAAATGGCCGCATTTTCAAGCGGTTCCACGGGAGACGATCGATGACGCTCACAGTCTACGGCGCAAGCCTTTCCCCCTTCGTGCGCAAGGTGCGCGTGTTTCTTGCCGAGAAAGGCGAGGCCTACACGCTCGAACAGGTGAATATCTTCCCGGCGCCCGACTGGTTCCTCGAGATTTCGCCGCTGAAGCGGATTCCGGTTCTTCGCGACGACAGCGAGGGTGCCGATGCGACGCTGCCGGACTCTTCCGCGATCTGCGGCTATCTGGAGAAGAAGTTTCCCTCGCCCGCGCTCTACCCGCAGGACGCCTTCCACTACGGCAAGGCGCTCTGGTACGAGGAGTACGCGGATTCCGAACTTGCCGGGACCATCGGCATGGGGACTTTCCGCCCGATGATCGTCAACCGCATGATGGGCAAGGAGCCGGATCGCGAGACGGCGGACAAGACTTTCAACGAGAAGCTGCCCCGTTTCTTCGCCTGGCTCGACAAGGAAATCGGCACGAAGGACTTTCTCGTGGGCGGTACCTTCGGCATTGCCGACATTTCCGTCGGCACGCAGTTCGTCAATCTTGCCCATGCGGGCTTCCGGCCGGACGCGAATACCTGGCCGAACCTGACGCGTTACCTGGCGGCCATCCATGCCCGCCCCGGTTTTGCCTCCTGCATCGAGGAAGAGACGGCGCTCCTGAAGAAATTCGGCCTCTGAGCGTCCCGCTTCAATTTCAACGTCAAAAGCGATATGTGTCGGGAAACGTGACGGCAAGAGCCGCCGATAACGACACCCAGGGAGAAACGAAATGGCCGAGAACGCCAGCAAATGGCCCGCCATGACCATTGAGGAGGCGCATGCCTTCCTCACTGCGCCAGGCACCCCCTTCGAGATGGAAACCGTCGAGATCCGCGGCGTTCCCATCCGCACCTACAAGAACGCGCCGCCTTCCTTGCGGGCGATTCTCGATCTCGGCCGCGCCTGGGGCGAGCGCGAATTCATCATCTATGAGAACGAACGCCTTACCTACGAAAACCATTATCGTGCGGCGACCGCCTTCGGCCGGGTCCTCACGGAGAAATACGGTGTGAAGAAGGGCGACCGAGTCGCCCTCATCATGCGCAACTTCCCCGAATGGTCGATCGTCTTCTGGGCGGTGGCGGCCATCGGCGGGGTCATCGTGCCGCTCAATGCCTGGGGCACAGGTCCCGAACTCGAATACGGGATCACGGATTCGGGCTCGAAAGTCGTCATCGTCGACCATGAGCGCCTCGACCGCATCCGCCCGCATCTGAAGGCGCTCGGCCTCAACGGGCTTGTGGCGGTACGCACGCCGGAGGAAGAACTGGGCGTTGCCGAAGCCTTCGAGACGCTGGTGGCAAAGCCCGCCGACTATGCGAAGCTTTCCGCCGACCCGCTGCCCGACCCGGGCATGCTGCCGGAAGACGACGCGACGATCTTCTACACTTCCGGCACCACGGGTAAGCCGAAAGGCGCACTCGGCACGCAGCGCAATATCTGCACCAACCTGATGAACGCCATGCTGGGCGGCGCGCGCGCATACATGCGCCGTGGCGAGATGCCGCCCGCGCCCGATCCCGCAGCGCCGCCCCGCGTGATGTTGCTTTCCGTGCCGCTGTTCCACGTGACGGGCTGCCACTCGATCCTCGTTGGGACTTATGCGAGCGGCGGCAAGCTCGTCATCATGCACAAGTGGAATCCGGAACACGCGCTGGAGCTCATCGAGCGCGAGGGCGTGACGTCCTTCGGCGGCGTGCCGGCCATGGTCTGGCAGGTGCTCGAGTCGCCGGACTTCGCCACGCGCGATACCTCGACCGTCGAGTCGATCGGCTATGGCGGTGCGCCCTCCGCGCCCGACCTCGTCGCGCGCATCAAGAAGCAGTTCCCGAACTGCCATCCCTCGAATGGCTATGGTCTCACGGAAACATCCGCCATCACCACGCAGAACCTTGCAGAGGACTATGTGGCCAAGCCCGACAGCGCCGGTCCCGCCGTTCCCGTTTGCGACATCAAGGTCGTCGACGAGAAGGGCAATGAAGTACCGCGCGGACAGGTGGGCGAACTCTGGATCAGGGGTCCGAACATCGTGAAGGGCTACTGGAACAAGCCCGAAGCGACCGCCGCCGCGATCACCGAAGGCGCCTGGTTCCACTCGGGCGACCTCGTGCGCATGGACGACGAGGGCTTCGTCTACATTCTCGACCGCGCCAAGGACATGCTGATCCGCGGCGGCGAGAACATCTACTGCGTAGAGGTCGAGGACGCGCTCTACGCGCATCCCGCCGTGATGGATGCCGCCGTCGTCGCCATCCCGCACAAGGTGCTGGGCGAAGAGGTCGGCGCCGTGGTGCAGGTCGCGCCCGGCAAGGAGGTTTCCGAGGAGGAACTCAAGGCGCATGTCGGCAAGCTGCTTGCCGCCTTCAAGGTGCCGGTCAAGATCGAGCTGCGCCATGAACCGCTGCCGCGCAACCCGAACGGCAAGATCCTGAAAACGGTGCTCCGCGAGGACATGAAGAAGTACACGAAGGACGCCGCCTGAGTTTCCGGCGCCCTTTGCCGTAGCGTCATCGCCGGTGATTTGCCTGAAGCCGTCCGGGAATGGAAATCCCGGGCGGCTTCTTTATGCTTGCGGCAAAGAAACACCGGGAGGACCGAATGAACATATCTCTGGAAGGCCGCGTCGCCCTCGTCACGGGCGGCAGCCGCGGCATCGGCCGCGCCATCGCTCTGGCGCTTGCCGAAGCGGGCGCCGATATCGCCATCAATTACCGCCGCGACAAGGAGGCGGCCGATGAAACCGTCGCCGCGATCGAAAAGCTCGGCCGCAAGGCAAAAGCCTATTCGGCTTCGGTCGAGAATTTCGAGGAAGACCGGGTCATGGTCGCCGACGTGCTGAAGGATTTCGGCTCCATCGGCATCCTCGTCAACAATGCAGGCATCGCCTCGCGCGGCCAGACGGTTGCCGACACCGACCCGCTGGAACTCGAGCGCGTGCTCCGCGTGCACGCCATGGCGCCGCATTTCATGTCGAAGCTCGTGCTGCCGCATATGCGGAAGGAAAAGCGCGGCGACATCATCGTCATTTCCTCCGTCGCGACGCTCTCCATGTCCGCGAATGGCGGGCCTTACAACATGGGTAAGGCGGCCGCTGAAGCTCTCGCGCTCACGCTTGCCAAGGAAGAACGCAAACACGGCATCCGCACGAACATCGTCGCCCCCGGCCTCACCGCGACCGACATGGGATCGCGCCTCGCCGCCGCCCGCGCGGGCAAGAAGGGCATGGACATCCACGAGCTCGACGCAACCATGCCTTTCGGCCATGTCTGCTCTCCCGAAGAGGTGGCGGCGGCCGTCGTCTATCTCGTCTCGGACGCAAATCCTTACGCGAACGGCCAGAAGATCAACATCGACGGTGGTGGCGGTGCGATGTAGACGGCGGTCACTCGGCGGGCGACAGTAAGCCTGATACCTCGCTCTTTCCGCTGCGGCGGAAGAGCGAGGGCATCACGTTGATGAGCGACAGCAGCACGGCAGAGGCGTAAGGCACGGACTGCACGAGCAGCACACCCACCCAGAGCCGCGAATGGCTGTCCGCGAAATGCGGGCTCGCAAGAAGGGCGATGGCGACGCCCCATAGCAGCGCGAGCATCAGGCTTTCCTCGCGCACCTGGATGAAGGCGGCCGCGAGCGGCGGCTTGTCTTCGCATTTCGGTGTACGGATGAACGGCTTGCTCGTCGTGATCATGCCGTTGAGCATGGCTTTCGCTACCGTATGCGTAAGGCCGAGCGCGGCGACGCCCGCCCCGAGGCTTTCGAGGAAGCTGCAATCCTTCACGCGCACGGCATAGAGCCAGAGCGAACGCACGAATTTGAAGGCGAAGCTGCCGATGGTCGGAATGAGAAAAGCCGCGACCGGCAGCGAGATCATCTGCGGCTGGTAAAGCGCCCAGGCCGACAGAACGATACTCGCCGTGGTGAAGAGAAGCGCCAGTCCATCCGCGAACCAGGGCAGCCATCCGGCGAGGAAATAATAGCGCTGTGCGCCCGAAAGACCGCGGCTCTTGCGCGCCCAGGGGGCGAGCGCATCCCAGTGATGCTTCACGATCTGAACCGCGCCATAGGCCCAGCGGAAGCGCTGGCTGATATAGCCCGCAAGCGTGTCCGGCGTGAGCCCGCGGCCGAAGGAATGGTTCACATACACGCTGTCATAGCCCGCCCGGTAGAGCTTGATGCCGAGTTCCGCATCCTCGCAGATGCACCATTCCGCCCAGCCGCCCACGCGCTTCAGCGCACTCTTGCGCACCTGCGTCATGGTGCCGTGCTGGATGATCGCGTTGAAGTTGTTGCGCTGGACCATGCCGATATGGAAGAAGCCGGCATATTCCCAATAGGTCATGTTCTTGAACATGCTCTCGTGCCGGTCGCGATAGTCCTGCGGCGCCTGCACGAAGCCGACATCCGGCTTGTCGAAATAGGGAACCAGCGTCTTCAACCAGTTCGGTTCGACCTGGTAGTCGCTGTCGATGACAGCGATGATTTCGGCATCCTCCGCCGTCTTCTCAAGGCCGAAGTTGAGCGCGCCCGCCTTGAAGCCCGGCCAGTTTTCGAGATGGAAGAAGCGGAACTTCGGCCCGAGCTTCGCGCAATAGTCGCGCACCGGCTGCCAGACTTCCGGGTCCGTCGTGTTGTTGTCGAGCACGAGCACTTCGTAATTCTCGTAGTCGAGTTTCGCGAGCGCGGCGAGCGTTTCGCCCACCATCTCCGGCGGCTCGTTGTGGATCGGCACATGGATCGAGACCTTCGTCGTCGGATTGACGGCATGTTCGTCGAAGGGTTCGAAGTGCCGCGCGCCGCGATGCGTCCAGATCACCTCGACGAATTCGATCGCCTCGGCGAGAAGCACGATGAGGAGCAGTCCTTGTGCGAAGAACAGGAAGCTCCAGACCGTCGCGCCGACCCAGGTGAAATAGAGCCCGGTGACGGAGAGCCCCGCCCAGGCGATGGCAGAGCCCGCAAGCTGCGTCAGCACGGCGAAGATGACGACGCCGGCAGGCCGCACATGGCGCTGGCGCAGCATGAAGAGCATGGCGGGGACAAGCGCGAGGCCCGCCGCAAGCGATGCCCAGAAGCGCCATTCCGGTGCTTCCGAAATGCTGCCCGCCATCGGGAATTTCGGCTGCCGGTCGGCATTGTAGATGCCCCAGAAGGCGCCCGCCGCTCCTTCTTCCGCCGCTTTCCACGGCTGGTCGAAGGCCTCCATCACGTAATAGGTGATGTCCTCGGCCTTGGCGCGGTTCAGGAACTCGCGCATGAAGGTCGCCTGGTTGACGAGCGAGGGAACGGCTTCCGTGTTCAGTTCGGCGGGTGAAAGACCCGGATAGGGACGGCGCGGAATGATCTTGCCGCGGCTCGGCCAGCCCACTTCGGTCACGACGATGGGTTTGTTGGGATAGGCCGCGCGCAATTCGTCGAGCCGCTCGAACACGGAATCGACCGCGATGTCGATCGGAATGCCTTCCCAATAGGGCAGGATCTGCACGCCGATATAGTCGACCGCTTTCACGAGTTCGGGATTCTTGAGCCAGATATGCGGCGGCTCGGCGGTCGAGACCGGCTTCCAGATCTTCTGCTTCGCGCGCTTGATGTAGCCGATCAGATCCTCGATCGGGATATCGTTGCGCAGCAGCACCTCGTTGCCGACGAGCACGCGCACCACGTTGCGGCGCGGCGCCAGCGCGACGAGCTGTTGCAGCTCGCGTTCGTTGCGCTCGAGGTCCGGGCCGATCCACGCGCCGGCGGCGACGGAGAGGTCGTATTGCGCGGCGAGTTCGGGAATATGTTCCTGACCCCGCACGACGCTGTAGCTGCGGATCGCCTGCACCGTGCCCGACAGAAGCTTCATGTCGGCTTCGATCTCCGACAGGCTCGGATGCCTGTTCTGCGTCGGATCCTGGCCCTGCCGGTAGGGACTGTAGGAGAGCCCGACGATTTCACCCGTCCAGGCCTCCGCGTGGTGCGGCCGGTTCAGCGCCGCCCACACGGCGAGATTGGCCGCGATGACGATGGGCAGCACGATGAACAGAAAAAGCGCCTGGCGCACGAAGACGGAGTGCCGCCAGGAGCGCGGGTTCGATTGTGGTGTCTGGGGGGTGGGGTCGGGCTTGTCCATCTATCGTCCGTCATGCGCAGCAAGCTGGGAAAACGGCTCATAGTTCGGACGGCCCAGCCCCGTCGTCCACGCGCCGGACACCCGGCGAAGCGCCCTTATTGGTCCGCCACCGTGACCAAATTAGGGCAACTTTCCCGATTACCCGGATGGTCCGGAAAACCCTGTGTGAGTTGACTTTAGTCAGTCCGCCGCAGCGGGAATCCGCGCACCCTCCGGCCGCTTTTGTGCCCCCCGCACCAGCTTCCCCTTCAACGCGCCTGTCGGCTCCCCGTTCCGGAACGAAACCGTGCCCGAAACGATGCTCGCCGTATAGCCGTCCGTCTTCTGGATGAGCCGTTTGCCGCCCGCCGGCAGGTCGTTGACGATATGCGGCGAGTAGAGCGTGAGCTTGTCGAAATCGATCACGTTCACATCCGCCTTCATGCCGGGCGCGAGAATGCCCCGGTCGCCGAGCCCGACCAGCGCGGCGTTGCGGCCCGTGAGCCCGTGCACCAGCCATTCGAGCGGCAGCTTGCGGCCCCGCGTCCGGTCGCGCCCCCAATGGGTCAGCAGCGTCGTCGGGAAGCTCGCATCGCAGATGATGCCGCAATGCGCGCCGCCATCCGAAAGGCCGAAGGCCGTGTTCGGATGGGTGAGCATGGTCTCGACATCGCTGAGGCTGCCGTGAGTGTAGTTCATCAGCGGGAAATAGAGGAGCGCCCGCCCGTCGCGCTCCAGCATCCAGTCGAGCACGACCTCGCGGGGGCTTTTGCCTGTCCGTTCGGCGACGGCCTTCGCGCTTTCCTCCGGCGCCGGTTCGTAGTTCGGCGTCTCGCCCAGCGGGAACATCTTGTGATAGGCGGTGCAGATCATCTCGATGATCTCGCCCGCCGGATAGTCGGGTTCCTCGGCCAGCAGCTTCGCGCGGAACTCGGGGTCGCGCAGCGCCTTCAACTGTTGATCCAGAGGCGCGCCCCAGATCTGCCGGAAGGTCTGGTGCATGATGAAGGGATTGAGCGACGCGGTGAGCCCCAGCAGCAGGCCCGTCGCGCGCGGCGGCACCTGGCCGCGGATCGGCAATCCGTCCGCATTGGCTGCCGCGATATTGTCGAGCACGCGCTTCCACACGGTCGGCCAGCGGTCGTCCTGTTCGATGGTGATGGACATGGGCCGCCCCGAAAGCTCGACCATGCCGCGCAGCATCGCGAATTCGGCGTCGGTATCCTTGAAGTCGGCGATGAGCTGAAGCACGCCCTTGCCCGCCTTGCCCATGGCCCGCGCGATGCCGTGGAGTTCCATCGCCTCGGCTTTCAGCGTCGGCGTCGAGCCGCCCTTCACGTCTTTATGTTTCACTGTGCGCGAGGTGGAAAAGCCGAGCGCGCCCGCTTCCAGCGCCTCAACGACGAGGCGGCCCATCTCCGCCGTCTCCGCTTCCGTGGCGGGTTCGAGCGCAGGCGCGCGTGTCCCCATCACATAGGCGCGCACGGCGGCATGCGGCACCTGCAGGCCCACGTCGAGCGCAAGCGGCGAGGCTTCCACCGCGTCCATATATTGCGCGAAGCTCTCCCAGTTCCACTTGATGCCTTCGGCAAGCGCCGTACCCGGAATATCTTCCACGCCTTCCATCAGGCCGAGCAGCCATTCGCGTTGCTCCGGCTTGCAGGGCGCGAAGCCGACGCCGCAATTGCCCATGATGGCGGTGGTCACGCCGTGAAAGGTCGAGGGCTGGAGATAAGGGTCCCAGGTCACCTGCCCGTCGTAATGCGTGTGAACGTCGACGAAGCCCGGCGTCACGATCTGGCCGCGCGCGTCGATTTCCTCGGCGCCCGAACCCGAAACCTTGCCCACCTCGACGATGGTCGAGCCGGAAATGGCGACATCCGCCTCGACGGGGCTCCCGCCCGTGCCGTCGAAAACGGTCCCGCCGCGGATCACGATATCGTACTGGCTCATAAGGGTTCCCTCCCGGAATGCTCTAATGGCGTTTGGAGAGAGGATAGCGGAAAAGCAGAACTGAGGGGATACAAACCAATGCGAGCTTGAATCTTACTACTCAGGCTCCTTAAGACCATGAGTCTGATGATTTCATTGTAGCAAGAGTCCCATAGTAAAATAAGTAAATTCAGGCAATTCTATCCGACGAAATAAGACAAAAAAGGGCTTGGATATGAGCTATCGAACAGTTGATCCTCAGCACGTAGAGCTTGCCCTGCAGAGAGTGGATGGCGTCACTTTTGAGAAATTTTCTCAATCGTTTTTCGGCGCGATCCAGGGCACTTCGTACGTCCCCCTAGGAGGTATGCATGACGGGGGAGCCGAAGGTTTCGAGCTTGCTTCTGTTTTTGAAGACGAGCGGCCAAATAGATTCATGCAGGCTTCGGTAAGAAAGGACACGAGGAACAAAATTCGAGGGACAGTGAGGCGTCTCAGGGAGTTCGGCCGCTCTCCACAACAGCTAGTTTATCTTGCCAGTGCCGTGGTCCCGCAAATTGATCAAGAGGAAGAACTCCTAAGCGAAGAATTTGGCATTGCGATCAAAATACGAGACGCGAAGTACATTTCAGTTCACATCAACGATTCAGCCAAAACAATACAAGCCTACGAGTCGTACCTGTCTGGGCTCCTCAATTATTTGGGTCACCCCGGCGCTGCTAGCTTTATCGGAAATAGTCCGAACCTGCCCGCACGAGCATTGTGCGTTTTTCTTGGTCAAGAAGTGGAACGGAGACGAGGGAACACGCAGCTCCTCGAATCCGTCACTGACGCGCTAATTCTGTGGGCTTTGGAAGGAACTGATCCAGACAGGGGCATTCTGTATGACAGAAGGCAAATACTCAGCGCTGTCGAAGCTGCGTTGCCTTCCGCCGCACATTTCATTCGAGGAGTGTTGGATACTCGGCTGGAGAAACTTGCCTCGAAAGACGGAACAGGAAACCGAACGATCAGGTGGTATCGAAAGGAAGATGTCTTCTGCTTGCCTTACGAAACTCGTCAGATTGTGAGAGAAGAAAACTCCGAAGACGAATTGCTCAAGCTGCAAGTGCAGGATGTCTTCCGTTCTCGTGCCACTGATTTTATGCAGCCTGATGATTCAGAAGAAGTGATTGAAGAAACGCTTGCCGCTTGCCAGAGGACTTTGGAGCTAGCATTCGAGAACCAGGGTTTGGAGGTGGCATATTTTGTCAGCGGCACAGAACCCGAAGATCATATTGTGCCGGCAATCTCCGATCATTTGGACACAGCTCTGGAAGAGCTTCTAATTTCCGGAAATCGAGCAGTGAGAGTGGCGGAGATCGCGCTTAAAATTTTGCGGGCGACTTTTTACGACAGCTCAGAGCCGGAGAGAGTTTATTTGGGAAAGATGAGTCGCACCTACATCATGATGTTTATGTTGAAAAATGACGTAAAGATTGTGGAGTATTTTCGTTCCATGAGCGGGGAATTCAACCTTTACATTGGAACAGACATCATAATTCGAGCTTTGTCTGAATATTTCCTACGCCCTGACGATCAAATGACCTTCAACACACTAAATATTTTGAAGGCTGCAGGGGCAACGATGGTTTTGACAGAAAAATGCGTCGAAGAAGTCTGGACACACATTAAGGCTACAGATGCGGAATTCCTCAACCACTACGCAGATATGGAACCCTATATCGATTTGGAAATTGCCCGCTGTATAGATCGAATATTGATCAGGTCTTATTTTTACGCACGAATTGACCCCATCGATGGAAGTCGTAAGCCTGCCGGCTGGCGCAGTTATCTTGAAAATTTTCTTACGTATTCAAGCTTGAGGAATGAAAGAGGACGAGAAGACTTAAAGAACTATCTGGTTGCTAAGTTCGGGCTTGTTTACGAGTCCAAAGAAGAGATGTTGGAGGGCATTGACGTTGCGGAACTGGAGGAAACCACCACCAAAATTCTCAACGAGCGCTGGCGTCAAAAGAATGCACCAGAAAAAGAGCGCATACTCGCCGAGAATGATGCACTTCAGATCTTGCGTATCTATCAAAGAAGAAAACAACTAGGCGAGAGAAATCAGTCCAATCCTTATGGCTTCCGAACCTGGTGGTTGACGCAGGCTTCTTCAATCCGAAGAGCTACGGGAGACAAGGTGGCTAAGTACAAGGGGTTGTACATGATGCGGCCAGACTTCTTGTTGCACTTCATAGCTCTCTCTCCCTCGGAGGCGAGCGTAAGAAAAAGCTATGAGACTGTTTTTCCGACTCTGTTGGGCATTAGACTTTCCAGTCGTCTCCGACCAGAAGATTTCAAGAAGGCAATGGATGAAATCGCTGAGGCATATGCCGTAGACGAGGCTCGCGCGTCTGTCCGATTGGCCGAGCTTTCAAATACACTCAAGGGCGACTTTCTCAAAAGATACAATACATAGTTCCCGAGTTTGACGAGTTGACAGCTTTGTTGAAGCTTCGCCTTTCCCACTTCTCGCCCTAGATGAACCCGAAGATGTCTTCTTCGGAGCGACCAATGGCTGAACGAGAAAGCAGCGCCCCTCTCACCCGCCTCCGCCTTGCGCTCGGCATGGCGGTTTTCGGCTCGGCGACGCCGGTGAGCAAGATCGTGACCGGCGCGATGCCGGTCTTTGTCGGCTCGGCCTTCCGCGTCGGTCTCGGCGCGCTGGTCCTTGCTCCCTTCGCCTGGAAGAAGCGCGGCGAGATAAGGACGCTCGCCCGCCGCGACTGGCTCATCGTCTGCCTCATCGCGCTATTCGGCATGTTCGGTTTTTCCGCGCTCATGCTCTACGGCATGAAGATGGTGTCGGGTGTCGTCGGCGCCATCGTCATGAGCACCGCGCCGGCGGTCACTGCCGCCGCCTCCATGCTTTTCTTCGGCGACAGTGCCACCTGGCGGAAGCTCACGGCCATCGCGCTCGCCGTCGCGGGCGTGCTCCTGCTGCAGCTGGGGCAGGGGAGTGACGGTGGCAGCGGGTCCGAGATTCGGCTCGGCGCGGCGCTCGTCTTCGCCGCCGTCTGCTGCGAGGCGAGCTACACGCTGCTCGGCAAGCGCATGTCGGAGCATGTCGATCCCGTTCTTGTCGCCTTTCTTGCCAGCGCGCTTTCCGTGCCCCTCTTTCTGCCCTTCGCCGTCTGGCAATGGGCAGATTTCGATGCCGCGCAGGTAAGCGCAGGCGCATGGGCCGCCGCCATCTGGTATGGCGCGGGCACGCTCTCGCTCGGCACATGGCTCTGGTATTCGGGACTGGCGAAGGCGGAGGGCGCCGTCGCTGCCGCCTTCATGGGCGTCATGCCGGTCTCGGCGCTTCTCCTCTCCTACATATTGCTCGGAGAGGAGTTCCGCCTCGTGCATCTCGCGGGCTTCGGCACCGTCTTCGCGGGCGTGCTGCTCATGTCGTGGGAACACGCCCGCATGGAGAAGAAGGCTTAGGCCGTCTGCTCTTTGCCCCGGCTCTGTATCCCCGCGCGGCGTTCGGCGATGGCGTCCGGCGTCACCGCCTTGTTGGCGGCGTTCGAGACTTTTCGTTCCGTCTTCAGTCCCTCGCCGAAGCTTTCCGCGAAGCCGTCATTGATGAGCTTCTTGTAGGCGGGCAGGCATTCCGGCACGACCGAGAGCATGTCTTCGGCAAGCTTGCGGGCGACGGGAAGCAGTTCCTCCGCCGTCACCACGCGGTTGATGAGGCCCCAGTCTTCGGCCTGTTGCGCGGAGAGGAAATTGCCCGTGAGCGAGAGTTCCTTTGCGCGGTAGATGCCGATGGCGCGCGAGAGCTTCTGGCTCAGCCCCCAGCCCGGCAGGATGCCGACGCGCGCATGCGTGTCGGCGAAGCGCGCATTCTCTGAGCAGATGAGAACGTCGCAGGCGAGCGCCAGCTCGAAGCCGCCCGTGATCGCGACGCCGTTGATCGCGCCAATGACGGGCCCCGAGAAACGCCCGATGGACGTCACCGGGTCCTTGTCGCCGACGGTGGCGTTGACACCGCCCCCGCCGACCGCACCCGCATCGCTCCCCAGTTCCTTCAGGTCGAGCCCCGCGCAAAAGGCCTTGCCCGCGCCGGTCAGGATCGCAACGCGAATATCCGCGTCCGCCTCCAGCGCCTCGAAGGTTTCTGCGATCGCCAGGCGAAGGTCGCGCGACAGCGCGTTCATCGCGTTCGGGCGGTTCAGCGTGACGGTCGCGATGGCGCCGGATTTTTCGACGAGAATGACGGGTTCGGACATGGGGTCTCTCCGGGAAAGTGCGAATTTGATTTCGGCTTTTCTATCGGGATCGAGGGACGCGGGCAAATCCTGCGCCTCCCTTCCACCCTCCCCCTGTGGGAGGGTCAAACGGCTGCAAGCCGTTTGGGGAGGGGTAGGGGCGGAGGCGGCAGGTTCATGCGTATGCGATTGGCAGCGCGGCGCAGCGCTTTACCCCTCCCCGAAATTCGCTTCGCAAATTTCGACCCTCCCACAGGGGGAGGGTGGAAAGGAAAGACGATCTCTTCCTCACCCCAGCCACTGCGCCAGCGCGACGCCCGCGAAATTCGCCACCGCATAGCCGAGCACGCCGAGCATGACGCCGGGCGTTACCAG
>JAGUWA010000040.1 GCA_020062605.1 Parvibaculum sp.
GTGGCGGAAGAGACCGTCGATCCGGATTACATCCGACCGGACCTGCAACACGTCATCGACCGGCATGCGCTGGGCCTCGACGAGAACCGGCCCGACGCCGTGGCGCGGCGGCGCAAGCGCAACCAGCGCACGGTGCGCGAGAACATCGCGCATCTCTGCGACGAGGGAAGCTTCATCGAATATGGCGCGCTGGCGCTTGCCGCACAGCGCCGGCGGCGGAGCATGGAGGAGCTGCTGAAGATGAGCCCGGCGGACGGGCTCGTCTCCGGGATCGGCACGGTGAATGCCTCGCTGTTCGGCGAGGAGAAGGCGCGCGCGCTCGTCATGGGCTACGACTTTACCGTGTTCGCGGGCACGCAAGGCGCGATGAACCACAAGAAGATGGACCGCATGCTGTTTCTCGCGCGGGACCAGAAGCTGCCCATCGTGTTGCTGGCGGAAGGCGGCGGCGGACGGCCGGGCGACACGGACGTGGCGGGGGTCGCCGGTCTCGACACGCCGAGCTTCCATACATTTGCGACACTGAGCGGCAAGGTGCCGCTTGTCGGCATGACGGCGGGGCGCTGTTTTGCGGGCAACGCCGCGCTGCTCGGCTGCTGCGACGTCATCATCGCGACGGCGGATTCCAATATCGGCATGGGCGGCCCGGCGATGATCGAGGGAGGCGGGCTCGGCGTCTATCAGCCCGAGGAAGTCGGCCCCGCCGATGTGCAACGCAAGAACGGCGTCATCGATATTTTCGTGAAGGACGAGGAAGAGGCGATCGAGGCCTGCAAGACCTATCTCTCCTATTTCCAGGGGCCTGTGGAGACATGGGAAGCGGGCGACCAGCGGCTGCTGCGCCACGCGATCCCGGAGAACCGCCTGCGCGCCTATGACATCGGGCGCGTGATCGAAGGGCTGGCGGACAAGGGCACGGTGCTCGAACTGCGCAAGGATTTCGGCATCGGCATCAAGACGGCGCTCATCCGCATGGAGGGGCGGCCGATGGGACTGATCGCGAACAACCCCTATCACCTCGGCGGCGCCATCGACGCGGAGGCGGCGGACAAGGCGGCGCGCTTCATGCAGCTTTGCGACGCCTTCGGCCTGCCGATCCTGTCGCTCTGCGACACACCGGGCTTCATGGTCGGCCCCGAGATCGAGAAAGAGGCACAGGTGCGGCATGTGAGCCGCATGTTCGTGACGGCGGCGAATATGAGCGTGCCGCTGTTCGCGGTGGTGCTGCGCAAGGGCTATGGGCTCGGCGCGCAGGCGATGACGGCGGGGAGCTTCCATGCGCCCTTCTTCAACATCTCCTGGCCGACGGGCGAATTCGGCGGCATGGGGCTCGAAGGGGCGGTGAGGCTCGGTTATCGCCGCGAGATGGAGGCGATCGAGGACCTCGAAGAGCGCGACGCCTTCTACCGCAAGATGGTCGACCGCTATTACGAGAACGGCAAGGCGACCAACATGGCGTCGTTCCTGGAGATCGACGCGGTGATCGACCCGGCGGAGACGCGGCACTGGATCGTCCGTGGACTGAAGTCGCTGCCGCCGATGGAAGCGAAGCCGTCCCGCGCGTTTATCGATACATGGTGAGGGCTCAGGCGGCTTCGTCCGCCACGAACCCCTTCCAGCCGCGCATATAGGCGATGAAGGCGGAGCCGAGCCCCTCGTCGCGGAGATGCTGTTCCGTGACGGGTAGCGAGGGCGAGACATAGGCGGCGTCGGCCAGGGCCCGGCGCGGGAAATCGTGGCGCAGGATCGCGGCGCGGCCGATCACCGCAAAGTCGCATCCGGCCTCGATGACGCCGGCGGCGTCCTCCGTGCTCATGATCTTGCCCGCCGCCCCGAGGCGGACATTGCCGCGGGCCAAGTCCGTGAAGAAGCTCATCAGCGAACGGCCCTGGAATTCTTCCTCGACAGGTTCCTTCTTCACGTCCCATAGCGACATGTCGAGAAAGTCGATCCTTGCCTGTGCAAGAAGTTCGGCGGCGACGTCGCGTACTTCGGCGAGCTTCAGGCCGAAACGCTCCGGCGACAGGCGGATGCCGAGCTGGAAGTCGGGACGGCAGGCGGCGCGGATACCGTTCACGATCTCGAAGACCAGGCGCGCGCGGTTTTCGAGCGAGCCACCATAGATGTCGTCGCGGCGGTTCAGCTCAGGCGAGAGGAACTGCGCGAGGATGTAGCCATGCGCGCCATGAACCTCGACGCCGTCGAAGCCTGCCTTCTCCGCGCGCCTGGCGGCGGCGATGAAATCGTCGCGCAGTTTTTCGACTTCAACGAAGGTCAGGGCGCGGGCGCCCGTGTCCTTGTCGCCGGAGGGGCCGACGACGTCGCCGACGATATCCTTCGGCGAGCGGATGCCCGCGTGGTGAAGCTGGAGGGACGAAACCGAATCCCGCGCCTTGATGGCGGCCGCGAGGCGGGTGAGGCCTTCGAGGTGCCTGTCGTCCCAGACGCCGA
>JAGUWA010000163.1 GCA_020062605.1 Parvibaculum sp.
GTGAAGGTGCCGGGTCCGACGGTGACGGCAAGCGCATCGAGATCGGAAAAGCCGAGCGCTGCCTCGGCGAGCACCGTTTCCACCATCGGCATCAGCGCTTCGGCATGGCCGCGCGTCCGCTCCTCGAACAGCGATGCGATTTCCTCCTCGCCGTCGCGGACAGCCGCAGAAAGCGCGCCCTGCGCGGTATCGAAGGCGAGAAGGATCAAGGAGATGCGCTCCGCTTGGCGGCTGTTGTCAGACGATGCTGCAGGCGTCGTCGAAAGGAAGACGCGGGCTGCGCTCGAAGAGACCGGCGGGATCGCCATAGCCGAGATTGCAAAGGAAGTTCGATTTGATGCTGGTGCCCGCGAAGAAGAGTTCGTTGACCTTGTTCATGTCGAAACCGGACATGGGACCGCAATCGAGACCGAGCGAGCGGGCTGCGATCATGAAATAGGCGCCCTGCAGCGAGCCGTTGCGGAAGGCGTTCATCTCCGCCCACTCGTCGGACCAGTTGAACCAGGTCTTTGCGTCCGGGGCATGCGGAAAGAGTTCCGGCAGCCGCTCGTAGAACTTCACGTCATAACCGATGATCGCGGTGACGGGCGCCTGCAAGGTCTTGGCGCGATTTCCCTCCATCAGCGCCGGCGCCAGCTTTTCCTTCGCTTCCTTCGATTTCACGAAGACGATGCGCGCAGGCGACATGTTGGCGCTGGTCGGGCCCCACTTCATGAGGTCGTAGAGCTCCTTCAGCAACGCGTCGGAAACGGGTTTGTCCTGCCACGCATTATGTGTGCGTGCCTCACGGAAAATGACGTCGAGCGCTTCGTCCCCAAGCTTGCCGCTCATGGGCTTCTCCTTCGCGAATAAACAGATAGCGTCACGATAGCGCTTTCAGCCGTCCGCGCCAGTCCGGGGCGCATGCCCCTGACCGGCGGTCAGATCTGGCGCACTTCGACGATCTCGGGGATGTAGTGCTTCAGCATGTTCTCCACGCCGCGCTTCAGCGTGACGGTGGAGGAAGGACAGCCGGCGCAGGCACCCTGCATGTTGAGGAAGACGACGCCCTGCTCGTAACCCTGGAAGGTGATGTCGCCGCCGTCCTGGGCGACGGCCGGACGCACGCGCGTGTCGAGGAGTTCCTTGATCTGGGAAACGATCTCGCCGTCCTCGCCGTCATGTTCCGCATGGGCATCGTCCGTGCCGCCCGCGGCGAAGAGAACCGGCGCGCCGCTCGTGAAATGCTCCATGATCGCGCCGAGCAGGGCGGGCTTCATATGCTGCCATTCGCCGCCCGACTTGGTGACGGTGATGAAATCGCCGCCGAAGAAAACACCGGCGACGTTGTCGACGGCAAAGAGCCGCATGGCGAGCGGCGAGCGCTCGGCCGCCTCGCGCGTCGGAAAGTCCGCCGCACGGCCCTCTCCAAGCACCTCACGGCCGGGCAGGAACTTCAGGGTCGCCGGGTTGGGCGTCGCCTCGGTCTGGATGAACATGAGAAAAGCCTTTTCGGTAGCGTGGGTTAACGGCGGAACCCCGCCGCTTCGTACGCGCTATAGATGGACCGTGCGGGCCGTCAAATCAAGCCGCGCCAAATCAGGCGAGCGACCGCAACGCTTCCTCGGTGAGATTGCCCGGCACGACGGTGACCGGAATCGGAAAGGCCTTCTCGGAAGCGCTTGCAACCATGCTCACCAAGGGGCCGGGGCCTTCCTTGCCGGTGCCGGCCGCGAGGACGAGGATCGCGACATCCTTGTCCTCCCGAATGAGCTGCATCACCTGTTCGTCACGACGGCCTTCGCGGATGATCAACTCGGGCATGATGCCGGCATATTCGTTCACATGCGCCGCCAGGCGGTGAAGCAGTTCCTCCGCTTCCTCGCGTGCTTCTTCCTGCATGATGTTCTTCACGCCGAGCCATTGCTGCGAGGCCTCGCCCGGCTCGATGACGGCGAGAAGCGTCACGACGCCGCCCGTGTGGGAGGCGCGCAGGCTCGCGAAATGGATTGCAACTTCGGATTCAGGCGTGCCGTCCACGACGACGAGAAACTTGCGCCGCTTCTGCAGCGCCGCGCTTTGGCCGGATGTCTCAGATTCGCTCATGGCCGGGATGCTGCCACCGCCCGGGGCATCCGGCAAGCGTTTGAAATGAGCGCTATTTCAGCAGGATATTGCTGATTTCACGCAGTTGCGTGCGCGCCCGGAGCAGGTAGAAGCCCTGCATGGCAAGGTGGTTCGGCTGGAACTGGGCGTCGGGCGCCCCGTTCATCACCACCCAGGGATCAAGCAGCGCGGCCTTGCGAAAGCTCTCCATCATCTCGTTCCAGGGCTTCTGCAGATTGCGCTCCTTGATGACCGGCTCGAAATCCTGGCCCAACCCCTGGAGCACCATGTAGTAGCCGTAGAGCTTGCCCTTGGTGAAATAGAAGATGTCGTCGGATTGGCTGTCGAAGAAATTGCCGGCGTCCTCGTTGACGCGGCGGTCGATCAGCGCCGAGGACGAGCCGAGATCGGCAGCAAAACGCTCGATGGTCGCAAGCAGGTTGTCGGACCGGATATCGTAGTTCGCTTCGCCTTTCGCGAGGCGCGCGTTATAGGCGAGGAGACGGTTGCGGGCGTCGCGATACTGCGACTCGGAGCTCGCGCGCGGCGCGAGCGAGACGCTCGGATTCCAGATCCAGACATTGCCGGGATATTGCAGGAGACCGGCCGCGCGCTGCAGATCGGGATCGGCTTCGGAAGAGCCGCGCGTGCGCCCGAGCTGGTCCGTCAACTCGAAGCCGAACCGCGCCAGCGCGGACATGAGGCCCTGCTGGAAGTTCGGCATGTTGTCGAGCAGGACGCCCGGCTGGAAGAACGGATCGTTCGCGGTCCAGTTGTTTTCATTGACCTCGCGATCGATCAGGCCCGCCGCAAAAGCGACCGCCATGCTGCCGCCTTCGACCGTGTCGGCCGCGGACGGCGCGAAGTCGATATCGTCGTCCACCTTGTGAACGACGAGCATGCCGATCGGATAATAGAGAAGGATGATGACGGCGATCGCGATGGCGGCGCGCTTCGCCATGCTGCCCATGCCGGGCCTGTTCAACCCGCCCAGAAGGCGCCCGA
>JAGUWA010000025.1 GCA_020062605.1 Parvibaculum sp.
CGGAGGTTCGCCCGCGGCAGCAAAGGCCATCGAGCCGGAGGCTGCCGCCGAAGGAATTCTTGCAGACTACACCATCTATATCGGCGGGCTCATCGTTGCCGAGGGCTCGATGAAGGCGAGCCTGAATGGCAAAAACTACCGACTGCAGAACCAACTCGGATCGGCTGGCCTCCCGAAGAAGTTCTGGGACGCGAAATGGACCATGACGAGCGAGGGCCGTGTCGAGGGCGAGAAGCTGCATCCCTCGAGCTTCGCATTCACGGCCACCGAGAACGATGAAACGAAGAAGCGGCTCATCACCTACAGTGATGGCGGGATACCGGCATTGAGTTTCGACCCGCCGCTCCCTCCGGAAGAACGCGAGAGCACCTTGCCGTTCGAGCGAAAGGGAACCGTCGATCCGGTGAGCACCTTTCTCGTGCCGGTGGTGAACGAAGGCAGTCCCTGCGACCGCAAGCTCCCCGTCTTCGACGGCAAGCGCCGCTACGACCTCGACCTCACCTTCGACCGCATCGATACGATTACGACGCGCGACAACGGCTATAGCGGCAAAGCGATCCGCTGCAAGGTGCGCGTTACGCCGCGCGCGGGCATGGAGAAGGCGAAACTCACCAACACCCTGCGGCAGCGCGACGATACGTGGATATGGCTGGCGCCGGTCGGCAGCGGAAAATTCTACTTTCCGGTGCGGGTGCAGATGAGGACACCCATCGGCGGTGCCGTTCTGGACGTTGTGCGCCTTCGCCCGCTCGGTGTGAACACTGCAGCCGCCGATATCCCGAACCGATGAAGCCCGGCTTCAATCGGCCTTGCCGGCCTGTCCGCGCACTTCCTCATGAAGCGCGCGCAAGCGTTCGACGAGGTCGTCCTCGGGTAGGACGCCCCTCTTCCTGATATCTTCAAGCAGCCCTTCGAGCCGCACCGCCAGCATGCCGTAATATTCCTTCTGCCGGTCGTCCTTTTCCCGGACGTCCGCAAGGCTGCTCTGGCGGTGCGCCTTTGGACGCGCCAAACCATCTCCGGTGCTCATGGCACCTCCGCGGATCTCGCATATGTGAATCTATGCTCGGCAGCCGTGTTTTCCCGCGTTTCCTGTTCCGGGAGGGCACGTCTTGCCTGGCGGGGCCCATGGGCGGCGGCTCGGAGATCGTTGAGCGGCACGCGTGCCCTGCCTATCCGGTTCTCACGACCGGAAGTTGAGGCCGGAAATAATCCAGCGAGAAACAGGTTGCAACAGGGAATATGCTGCAATGCACATTTGACGCACACGCTGCCCGCGAAATGAGCAGTTTATCGCCCAGCCCGATTTCCCGGCAGATCAGGCCGCTTGCCGCCGCTTTTCCTGGATAAGCGCCAGAATCTCGCGTGCCGCAGCCGGAATATTCGTACCCGGACCAAAAATCGCCGACGCTCCGGCCTTTTTCAGGAAGTCGTAATCCTGCTGCGGAATGACGCCACCGCAGATGATGAGGATGTCGCCGGCGCCCTCGTCCTTCAACGCCTTGGCAAGGGCGGGAACGAGCGTCTTGTGTCCGGCGGCGAGGCTCGAAATGCCGATCACATGAACGTCGTTTTCGATCGCGTCGCGGGCCGCTTCTTCCGGCGTCTGGAACAGCGGTCCGACATCGACATCGAATCCAAGATCGGCGAATGCGGTTGCGATGACCTTGGCACCGCGGTCGTGACCGTCCTGGCCCATCTTGACGACGAGCATGCGAGGACGACGGCCCTCGGCTTCGGCGAAAGCCTCGATCTCCTTCGAAATCTGCATGAAGCCCTCATCACCTTCATATGCCTGACCGTAAACGCCGGAGATGGATTTGATCTCTGCGCGATGGCGTCCGAAAACCGCTTCCATCGCATCCGAAATCTCGCCGACCGTCGCCCGCGCCCGCGCCGCATCGATGGCCAGCGCAAGAAGATTGCCCTTGCCGCGCGCACCTTCGGTCAGCGCCTCAAGAGCCTTCCGGCACGCCTCCTCGTCGCGCGCTGCGCGTACCTTCTTCAGCCGTTCGACCTGGGAGGCCAGCACCTTGGCGTTGTCGATATCGAGAATTTCGATCGGATCGTTCTGGGCCGGACGGTACTTGTTGACGCCGACGATCACCTCTTCGCCACGGTCGATTTTTGCCTGCCGCCGCGCCGCCGCTTCCTCGATCTTGAGCTTCGGCATGCCGGTGCCCACGGCCTTTGTCATGCCGCCGAGTTCCTCGACCTCTTCGATGAGCTTCCACGCTTCCTTGACCAGCGAATGCGTCAGCGTCTCCATATAGTAGGAGCCGCCGAGCGGATCGATCACATTGGTGATGCCTGTCTCGTGCTGGATGACGAGTTGCGTGTTGCGCGCGATGCGCGCGGAAAAATCCGTCGGCAGCGCGATAGCCTCGTCGAGTGCATTCGTGTGGAGCGACTGCGTGCCGCCGAGGACGGCCGCCATCGCCTCGATCGTCGTGCGGATGACGTTGTTGTAGGGATCCTGTTCCGTGAGCGAGACGCCCGATGTCTGGCAATGCGTTCGCAGCATCGACGACTTCTGATCCTTCGGCTTGAATTCCGCCATGATCTGCGCCCAGAGAAGGCGCGCCGCCCGCAGCTTCGCAATCTCCATGAAGAAATTCATGCCGATGGCAAAGAAGAATGACAGGCGCGGCGCGAAATCGTCCACATCGAGGCCTGCAGAAAGCGCGGCGCGAACATACTCGCGCCCATCCGCCAGCGTAAAGGCAAGCTCCTGCACCTGCGTCGCGCCGGCTTCCTGCATGTGATAGCCGGAAATCGAAATCGTGTTGAAGCGCGGCATGTGCTTCGAGCAGAAGCCGATAATGTCCGAGATGATCCGCATGGAGGGTTCGGGCGGATAGATGTAGGTGTTGCGAACCATGAACTCCTTCAGAATGTCGTTCTGAATGGTTCCCGAAAGCTGCTCCGGCTTAACGCCCTGCTCTTCCGCGGCAACGATATAGTTCGCGAGAATGGGAACCACGGCTCCGTTCATGGTCATCGACACCGACATCTCGTCGAGCGGAATCTGGTCGAAGAGAATCTTCATGTCTTCGACGCTGTCGATTGCAACGCCTGCCTTGCCCACATCGCCGACCACGCGGGGGTGATCGCTGTCATAGCCGCGATGGGTCGCCAGATCGAAAGCGACGGACAATCCCTTCTGCCCGGCCGCGAGATTGCGGCGGTAGAAGGCGTTCGATTCTTCCGCCGTTGAAAATCCAGCGTACTGACGGATCGTCCAGGGCCGCCCGGCGTACATCGTCGCTTGCGGCCCGCGTGTATATGGCGCAAGGCCGGGCAGCGTGTTCGCGTCGTAACCTTCGGCCGCGATCCGCTCGAGGTCCTCCGCCGTGTAGAGAGCCTTGACGTCGATGCCCTCCGGCGTGTGCCAGACGAGCGAATCCGGGCCCGCTCCTTTGGTCTGCTTCGCGACCAGTACTTCCCAATCCTTGAGCGTCTTCCTGTCGGCCATCTTCGTCTCTACTCACGGCAAATTGCGAAATTTCACTGGAGACAGCATAACATACCGCTCTCCGCCACCCCAAAAGGCGGCGGGAGTATCCGGGAAGCGCCGCGGCCGGTCAAACCGCTCTGAAGAAGGGGCGGGAACGCCGCTATTTCGCTGCGTCACCATATGGGTTCAAATGAAAAAAGGCGGACCAGGTTCGCCACAACAATGAAATCTGAGGGGAATATGCCAGCAGCACGCATTCAACTGACATCGAAAGCCGGTGTCGTGATCGCCCTGAGTGTCGCCGCGCTCGCTCTCGCGGCCTGCAGTGGAGGCGGAGCCGCCCGCAAGCGTGACGCCGATGGGCGCATCATCCCGACCCTGGCAGAGCAGGACCCCGTTGGCACACTCTATGCTAAATCCGTGAGCCAGGCGGCGCGAGGCGAATGCGGCGAGGAGACCTTCAACATTCTGACCTGCTTTGCCTATCGCGGCCATGGCTACGAGGGGGCGCAGATGGCACTGGGGCAGTGCCTGATCGCCACCGGCAAGGAAGCCGAAGGCGCCGAATGGGTTCATCGCGCCGCCAACAGTGGCTGGCCCGACGCGCAAAAACTGATGGCCTCGCTCTACCTGAAGGGCCAGGGCGTTCCACAGGATGCCGTTGAAGGCGCCAAATGGGCGAAGCTCTACAGCCGCAACCCGAGCCTGCTTTCTCTCGGCGTCCAGCCCGACATCTCCATCGCACAGGAATTCCGCGGCAGCCTGACCAGTGAGCAGATTTCGGCCGCCGACCAGCGGGCGGCAAGCTGGATTCCGACCTATTGGACGCCTTCAACCGCGGTCGATCGCGATGTGAAGAGAAGTTGTGCGGTCGAAGGCAAGCGCCCCGTACCCACGTCCGCAGACGTGATAACGGTGCCGGACGCCTACTAACCTCGCCGTCGGGGCGCGCCGAAGAACCCTGTCCGCAACACGCGGACGGGGTTTTTTCATTGTCTCCGGCAGAATTCGGGCATTCAGGGAAACTTTACCTTCGTGGCGTGAACTGGGCAGGGGGGAGGCGTCCAATCTGGGGGAGGAGACCCCGCCGAGATGCCCGGCACGAGCATCCATTTGAACCCGGTCGCTCCGGGCAGCGAGAACGCTGCCGTCGGAGCCGAACGTGCTTCTGCCATTCGTCTCGAGCTCTACCGCACGATCATGCGGGCCTATCGCGGGATGCCGGTCCTCTTCCCCGCGATATCGGGCGCTGTCGTTTTCACCTTCCAGCCGGCCTTTCTCCAGCCGGTAATCGTCCTGTGGTGGCTCGCCATTGTGGCGGGCTGGGCCGAGTACGCTTTTTTCCAGCGGCGCTTCTTTTCCGCCGACGACCGCCACGAGGCTGACGCCGACGATTGGATACGTCCGACGGCCATCCGCTACTGGATTCTCAACCTCGTCTGGCTCGGCGTGATACCGTTCTTCTGGCAGACGGATGGCGGCATTCAGAACCTCGCCATCCTGACAGTACTCGTCATCCACGTCGTGATGGCATCGCAGATCGCCTACCATCTCCTGCCGATCTTCCTGTCGGTCACCGCACCGATCATTACCGCGGTGATTGTTGTCTGCATCTGGACGCTCGATCCGGTTTTCATGGCGCTCGGATTCGCCTGCATTCCGGCCTATCTTCTTCTTGCGCGCGTCGCCGGGCAGCAGAGAGCCAACGCGGTCGAGACGCACGATCTCCGCTTCCGGAACGCCGATCTCATCGAGGATCTCGGCCAGGCACGCGACATTTCGGAGGCCGCCCGCCGACGCGCCGAGGAGGCAAACGACGAGATTCAACGGCGCGAACATCATTTCCGCGCACTGGTGGAGAATGCATTCGACGTCGTCCTCGTCACCGACGAGAACGCCATCATCCAATACGCCTCGCCGGCCGCAGAGAAACTCGGCCTCTCGCATGAGGCGTTGATCGGCCTGAACGGCCTCAAGCTGCTGACGAAGGATCAGAGGGCTCGGGTTCTCAACGAGCTTACCAGCAGGCAATCCGAACCCGGCGAAACGATCTCATACGAACTTGCGATTCCCCGCTACACAGGAGGCGCGACCCCCCGAAACGCGGCGCACACGGTCTGGATCGAATCGAGCATCACCAACCTTGTCGACGATCCCAACGTTCGCGGCTACGTCATCAATATGCGCGACATTACCGCAAGAAAGCGCACCGAAACCGAACAGCGCAACCAGTTCCGGGTATTGCGCGCGCTGGCGACAGGCGCGCCGCTACACGAAGTCATGTCGCTCCTCGCGCTTGGATCGGAGGAGGCGAACCCTTCCGGTCGCGCCGCGGTCTTTCTTATCGATCCCGAATGCAATCTCCTGACATGCGCCGCGCCGCATCTGCCCGCCGACTTCGGTGAATGGGTCGACGAGTTCTGGAAGGAGCAACGCGACGGAATTTTCGGCCGTATCGCACTTGCCGGAACCAAGATCGTGACGACGGATCTTCAGGAAGAGCACCACGGCGCGCAGATATCCTCCTACATGCGCAGCGCGGACATACAGTCGCTGTGGTTTCAGCCAATCATGTCGCATGGCGGAAAGGTTGTAGGCGCATTCGCGTTGTATTTCCCCGACGCCTACAAACCGGGCGCATGGGAATCCGATTATCTGCTCGGCGCGGCGCATCTCGCGGGCATAGCGATCGAACGCCGCAGAGCAGACGAAGAATTGAAGCGAGCGACCGAAGCTGCCGAGCTTGCCAACCGAGCGAAATCGAAATTCCTGGCGAACATGAGTCACGAACTCCGCACACCGCTCAACGCAATCATCGGCTTCTCCGAGATCATGCGGCAGGAGATGTTCGGCCCGCTCGGTTCCGACCGTTATCGCGAGTACACAAGCGACATACAGGACAGCGGGCGGCACCTTCTGAACGTCATCGACGACATTCTCGACATATCGAAGATCGAGGCGGGCCGCTACGCGCTGGAGGATGAAGAGGTAGATATGGCCGCCGTGCTGCGGTGGTCCGTCGACATCATGCGCGCCCGCACCATGGACAAGGCGCAGCAGGTACGCCTGCAGATGCTCGATCCCATGCCGGTCCTCAATGCGGATCAGCGCGCCATGCGGCAGATCATGCTGAACCTGCTGTCCAATGCTGCGAAGTTCACCGGCGAGGGCGGTAACATCGAAGTGAGCGCCTGCCTCGACGAGGACGGGAACCTTTCAATCTCCGTCCGCGACGACGGCATCGGCATTCCCGAAGACAAGCTTGCCGAAGTCATGGAGCCTTTCGGCCAGGTCGACGACACGAACGCCCGGCAGCACGGCGGCACGGGTCTCGGTCTTCCGATCACGAAATCGCTGATCGAAATGCATGGTGGCAGCTTCGCGCTGGAGAGCACGGTCGGCGAAGGCACGACCGCGAGGATGACGTTGCCCGGCCGGCGCCTGACCTGGCCCGCAGACAAGGCAAAAACCGCCACGCCCTAGCGCGGCGGCTTTCACCGGAGCTCGATTTGTCCCGATCCTACTCGGCCGCCTTTGCGGGCCGCCGGGCGCCGATCATGCCGAAGAGATGGCCGCCAACCTTGCGCATCTGGATCTGCTCCGATCCCTCGGTGATGCGATAGCGGCGATGGTGACGATAGATGTGTTCGAAAGGCTTGTGGCGCGAATAGCCCATGCCGCCGTGAACCTGCATCGCAAGATCGGCCGCCTCGCAGACGAGACGGTTCGCGCGGTAGTTGCACATCGAAACCTTGTCCGAAAGATACTTGGCAACGTCCGGTTTCGGCATCTGATCCATCTGCCAGGCGGTCTTGTGGATCAGCGTGCGGATCATTTCGGCTTCGGTATGCGCTTCGACAAGCGGAAACTGGATCGCCTGGTTGACCGACAACGGTTTGCCGAACGGCTTGCGCTCCTTTGAATATTTCACGCTTTCATTGATACAGAACTGCGCCGCCCCGACGCTCGACGCGGCCTGACGGATACGGTTTTCATGGACGAAATGCTGGGCAAGCTCGAGCCCGCGCTCCGGATCGCCAAGGTAGGAACCTTCTGGAACCCAGACATTGTTGAATGAAACGCGCGGATGGTCCGTGGGCATGTTGAAGGTCCAGAGATATTCTTCGACCTGCACGCCGGGCGTGTCCATCGGCACTATGAAGCAAGTGATACCCAGCGGATCGCCGTCCTTGCCGCTCGTTCGCGCGAACACGAAGTCGTGCGTCGCGACATGAAGACCGGTGTTCCACATCTTCCGGCCGTTGATAACCCAGCCGTCGACCCCATCGCGCTTTTCGCGCCGGCCATGGGTCTCCATCCAGGTTGCGTCCGAACCGTGATCCGGCTCCGTGAGGCCGAACGCGACGCGGATCGATCCGTCGAGCGAGCCGGGAATGAATATCTTCTTCTGCTCTTCGGTGCCAAAATCGCGGAACATCAGCACAGTCGGGAAATTGCCGACAATCGAACTTTCGTTCTGCAGGTCGTTGTGAAGACCAAGCCCTTTCGCCGCCAGATGTTCGCGGATCACGGCCATGCCGAGGTTGGTACCGTCCCTGCCGCCATATTCCTTCGGCAGGGCGTAACGCAGATGGCCGGCCTTGTCCGCCCGCCGGCGCATCTCGCCGAGAAGTTCTTCCCAGTCGTGACGCGGCAGGCCCTGATTGTCCCAATCGGTACGTGCATGTTCGCGCCGGTGGTCGAAAAAGCGCTCATTGTCGTCCTGGGCCTGAAGCGGCTTGATCTCCTTCTCGATGAAGTCGTCGAGCACGTCCAGATAATCGGTAATTTCCTTGGGAATCCCGAAGTCCATCGATCTGTCTCCCGATTGCCGCATGCCTCTTGAGTGGGCCCGGCGGCGCTGTCTCACAATGTCGATCACGACACTATAGACCGCGGTCCACTATTCGGAAGGGCACGGCATCGCCGCCGCTGCAGGACAACCGCGTCGACGCTGCCGAAGGGAGTTCGAATTTTTTCCGTTAACCTTTCGTCCGCCTAAGCCCTTGTACAGACACAACATTTAGCCGTGAACGAAGGTGGAAAATCGCCCGGTCACCGATTCGGACCCGGTTCGTTCGCGCAATATTCCGTTCCTTAATGCCTCCTCGGTTAATGCGTTGGCGGTCTTGCATCGCATCTGTTTTGCGCGGAAGGTGCGCCTCGAAACATGAGTACCTCGTCTCTCCAGTATCCCTCCGGCCAGACCCGAGACCGCCTCGCGGAACGCCGGCGCATAATGGCCGTTCTGGGCCCCACGAACACCGGCAAAACCCATCTCGCGATCGAGCGCATGATGGGCCACGAAACCGGCATGATCGGCCTCCCGCTCCGGCTCCTCGCGCGTGAGGTCTATGACCGGGTCGTGAAAGTGAAGGGCGCCCGCAACGTCGCCCTCATCACGGGCGAGGAGAAGATACTTCCCGCTTCCGCTCGCTATTTCATCTGCACCGTCGAAGCGATGCCGCTTGAGCGCGAGGTCGATTTCCTCGCAGTGGATGAAATCCAGCTCGCCGCTGATCGCGAGCGGGGCCGCACCTTCACGGATCGTCTGCTCCGCGCACGCGGCCATTCCGAAACCATGATGCTCGGCTCCGAAACCGCGCGGGGTCTCATCCAGAAACTCCTGCCCGACACACATTTCATCAATCGGCCGCGTTTCTCGGAACTGTCATGGACCGGCTCGAAGAAGATCACGCGCCTGCCCCGCCGGTCCGCCGTCGTCGCCTTCTCCGCCGACCAGGTCTATGCGATCGCTGAACTGATCCGCCGCCAGCGCGGCGGCGCAGCCGTCGTAATGGGAGCCTTGAGCCCGCGCACCCGCAACGCCCAGGTGGCGCTCTACCAGTCCGGCGAGGTCGACTTCCTGGTGGCGACCGACGCCATAGGCATGGGCCTCAACATGGATGTCGACCATGTGGCGTTCGCCTCGACGCAGAAATTCGATGGCCGCCAGCACAGGCCCTTGCAGGTATCCGAACTCGCCCAGATCGCCGGACGGGCCGGCCGCTACATGAACAACGGCACTTTCGGCATCACGGGCGATGCCACTGCCCTCTCCGACGAGACCATCTCCCGCATCGAAAACCACCAGTTCGAACCTGAGCGCGTTTTCCAGTGGCGCAACCCGCACCTCGAATTCTCGAGCGTCACCGCCCTGATGAAGAGCCTCGAAGCCGCTCCTGCAAGGCCGGGGCTGGCGAGAGCGCAGGTTGGCGACGATCTGGAGGCACTGACCCGCATGGTGCGCGATCCCGATGTGAGCGCTTGCCTGCGTTCGACCTCCTCGGTCAGGCGCCTCTGGGAAGTGGCGCAGGTTCCCGACTTCCGCAAAACGCTCGCAAGCGAACATGCGGGCCTTCTGACGCGTCTTTTCCTTTTTCTCATGGAACCGTCCGTGGAAGGAACCGGACGCATCCCGGACGACTGGCTCAATGGCCAGATGAAGAGCCTCGACCGGACCGAAGGCGACATCGACATACTGGCTGCGCGCCTTGCCCATATCCGTACGTGGACTTATGTGGCGAACCGGGCCGATTGGCTCCACAATCCTGCTCATTGGCAAGAGCGCACGCGTGCGATAGAGGATAAGCTGTCCGACGCTCTGCACGAGCGTTTGACGCAGCGGTTCATCGATAGGCGAACCAGCGTATTGATGAGGCGGCTGCGCCAGAACGAGGATATCATGACGGCAGTAAACGGCGACGGCGAAGTACTGGTTGAGGGCGAATATGTCGGACGCCTGCATGGTTTTGTCTTCGTGCCCGACCCGCGGGCCGAAGGCGAGCAGGGGCGCATCCTGCGTAACGCGGCAGCCCAGGCGCTTTCAGGCGAGATCGCGAGCCGCGCGCAGCGCCTCGTCACGGCACCGGATGCCGACATCTCGCTCTCCGAACATGGACGCATCCTCTGGGCCGGACATCCTGTCGCCGAACTTCGGGGCAGTGGCAACATTCTGGTTCCGCGCGTGGAACTCGTGGCTGGCGAGGAGCTGAACGGTCCGGCGCGGGAAGCTGTGCAGGCACGCCTCGAAGCCTGGCTGAAGATGCATATTGCGAACGTGCTTGCACCGCTTGTGTCGCTTCGCGATGCTGCAGATGTCGAAGGCTTGGCACGCGGCATCGCTTTCCGTCTCGTTGAAAACCTGGGCTCTCTGACGCGCGAGAGCGTTGCCGAAGACGTGCGCGCACTCGATCAGGCCGCACGCGGCCAGCTCCGCAAGCACGGCGTGCGCTTCGGTGCCTATTCGATCTTCATGCCGGCGCTTCTGAAGCCTGCGCCGGCGCGCTTGCGGTTGACGCTTTGGGCGCTTGCCAATGCAGCGGGAGAAGGCGAAGCCTTCGAAAACCTGCCCGCGCCGCCAACACCCGGCCTTACCTCCGTGCCTGCGGATCCCGCTGCACCGGAAGGCTTCTACGAGACCGTCGGCTTCCGCGTCTGCGGCACGCGTGCCGTCCGCATCGACATGCTGGAGCGCGTCGCCGACCTGATCCGCCCGGTCATAGCGGCGCGCACCTATAATGGCGGCTTCATCGTCACGCCTGACATGATGTCGCTCGTCGGATGTTCGGGGGAGGAGTTCGCAAGCCTTCTTCGAGGTCTCGGCTACCGCTCGCAGGTCGAAGCCGTGACGCCGCCAGCGAAGGAAGCGCCGAAGGAAAACGAGGCGGCACCGGCTGCGGAGCAGGGCGCGGAGGCGGATGCGACTTCCGCGCTGAGTGCCGTGGAAACACCGGAAGAGCCCGCCCCTGCCGGAGAACCGGAAGAGATGCCGGCAGCGGATGTCTCTGCACCCGTTGAGGCGGCGGACGAAGGCGAGGCGACGCCGGAAGAACAGGCAAGCGCTCCAGCATCCCCCGAAACCTCATCCGAGGCGGTGTCCGTTGGAGCCACTCTCGCCGCAGAGACCGCGGCTCCGGTCGAAATGGAAATCTGGCGCCCGGTGCGCAAGCGGCACGGCGGCAAGCCCGAGAACGAACGCAAAAAGCCGCGCCGCGACAAGAAAAAGCACGATGGCGAACAGGAAGCGCATGGCAACAAGCCGCAGCGCCGCGACCGTCGCCCCACCCCGCCGGCGAAGCCCGA
>JAGUWA010000381.1 GCA_020062605.1 Parvibaculum sp.
GTGTGCTCCCGCCTCGTTCGGATAAGAGACCCCGGCGGCGGCGCCGCCGGGGTGTTTGTCAGTATACTCGCTGTCTCAGGCCGCGTTGCCCGTCGGGTGGCCGCCTTCCATCGCCTGCAGCACGCGGATGTCGTCGAACACGGGGATGCCCGCTTCGTCGTACTTCTTGCGTGCCGTCGGCGTCAGCAGGCCGACACGGGCCAGCGCCGGCATCATCAGGTCCTTCAGCGCATGCACCTGGCCGGGCGGCAATTCGCTGGCGATGCCCGCATCCGCCGCTTCCTGCAATCCCTTGAAGAAGTCGTCGGCGTCGATGCCGCTATTCTCCAGCACCTGCATGAAGCCGGGATCGACCTTGTTGGCGATCGTCCCCGCCGTCTGCGCCTTGACGAGGATGTTGACCGCCTGGAACGCGAAATCGGCGAGTTCCTCCAGGTCGTCCTTGTGCATCTTCTTGAAGACCGGGCCGAGGAACACATGCCCGAACGACACATGCCGGCTCTCGTCGCGCATCACGTTGAAGGTGAGCTGCTTCAGCAGCGGGCAGGTCGTGGTGCGGTACATGTTGTTGAAGGCGCCGAGTGCGAGCCCCTCGACGATCATGTTCATGCCGATCATCACCTTCTCGTAGCGATCGGACTGCAGCGTCACGTCGATGAGCTGCTTCAGCCAGGGCGACATCGGATAGATGATCGCGATCTTGTCGCAGTATTTCGAATAGACCTCGACATGCCGCGCTTCATCCATCGTCTGCGTCGCCGCATAGAGCTTCGCGCCCTCGTCCGGCACGGAATGCGTCACGCAGGCCGCCGTCATCAGCGCGCCCTGTTCGCCGTGCAGGAATTGCGACAGAAGCTGCGCGGTCGAATGCGCGGTAAAGGTTTCCTGCTGCGATTTCGAGAGCTTCTTGAAGAACGGCATCTTGTGATAGATGTCGCTGTCGTTCGCGATCAGCGGGCGGGAAGGGTCTACCTGCGTGTCCCAGGGCAGCAGGTCGTCCGAGTCCCACTGGTTCTGCTTCGCCCGCTTGTAGAGATCCTCGACCTTGTCTTCGGAGAAGATGTAGTCGAACGTCCAGGCGATATCCATCGGGTTGCGATAGATGTCGTCCGGCGTCATCGTCACTTTCCAGTCGCCCTTGTTGACGACCTTCGCTTTCGCACTCATGGCCTTCCTCCTGATTTGGGCCGCTTGCCGTTCTTCTTGCGGCCGGGTTTCTCGCGCATCTCAGTACTGGCGGGCGGGCGTGCGCACGACGAGCCCGTCGAGCGATGGCTCCACCTTGATCTGGCATGAGAGTCGGCTGTTCGGATGCACGTCGAAGGCGAAATCGAGCATGTCGCGCTCAAGCTCGTCCATCGGCGGCAGCTTCTCGAACCAGCCGTCCTCGACATAGACATGGCATGTGGCGCAGGCGCAGGCCCCGCCGCAGTCGCCTTCGATGCCGGGAATGGTGTAGCGGGTCGCGCCTTCCATGACGGAGAGCCCCTCCGCCACGTCGACCGTGTGTTCCGTGCCGTTGTTCTCGATATAAGTGATCTTGGTCATATAGAAACTCAGCCACTCTCTTCACGGGGCCCGGTTTGGTCCGGGTCTGATATCCATAAA
Source organism: Parvibaculum sp. (assembly GCA_020062605.1). GTDB lineage: Bacteria > Pseudomonadota > Alphaproteobacteria > Parvibaculales > Parvibaculaceae > Parvibaculum. The sequence continues at coordinate 1,609 of JAGUWA010000381.1, forward strand.
AAAATTGTACCTATTTCCCGTCTCCCGGCTCCGCGACAGAATGTCCATTGGCGGCCCTGCCCATGCGGCAGATTGTCCTTTGCTGCAGGCGCAAAACCCGTGCTGCAACAGCGAAATCCGCTTCCGGTAACTTTATCTGTATACAGATGAAAAAGGCGCGTCCCGGCGGCCTGTCCCGCGCCGGGACGGCGCAAATTGGCGGCGGATCGTGGCAAATCCGCCGCTCCCCGGGGCTGGGATTTGCTGTAAACTGATCCAAATGATGGTCAAAGGGCGAACCCGCCCTCTCTTGAAGGCGCATTGGCATGAGCGGAAAGAACTTGTTCCTCGGTATCGCGTTGGCATCGGCTCTGCCCCTGCTCGCCGTTTCGGCTGCCCAGGCCGAGGAGCCGGCGCCGGCCCCCTCGGGTGACATCCGCTACGAGACGGCGGACCCGGTGGACTCGCCCCCCGTCAACTACCGCTCAGGCGTCGAGGAAGAATTCGACACGCCCGAAAACCACGACGCGGAAATGTATGCCGAGGAATATGAGCGGCGGCAGCGCGAGGAAAAGATGCGCAAGCAGGAGCAGCTCGACCGGATTCAGGATTTCACCTCCGGCGCCCACACGACGGACGGCGTCACGCCGGACGGCGGTTTCGGCCGTTAAGCCTCAATAGTCCCACTTCCAGTTGACGCCGACGTCACTTGAAGCGTCGTTGCCGATCTTCGTGTCGACGCTGATATTGTCGGTGATATCGACCTCGATCTTCACGTTCGAGTCGCTCGCCAGCGCGCCCTGCTCCACACCCACATAGACGCCCTCGCGCAGATATTTCCCGGCCGAAACGGTAGTGCCTCCGGAAGCGCCCGTGTCGACGCGCAATATGTCGAGACCGAGCTCGTTCTGTATGTTGCTCAGGAGGCCGAAGCCGCCGACGCCGCCGCCCGAAAGCTCCGCCGCGGTGTTCGCCAGCTGCGCCGCCTCGAAGGCGCTGAGTTCGCCGACATTCTTCCCGAACAGGATGCGCGAGATGATCTCGTCGCGCGGCAGCGAGGGCTCGGAGGTGAGGTCGATCTCGGGCGACGAGCCGCGCCCGTCGACGCCGACCGTCGCGCTGAAATCGTTGCGCGAATAGACCAGCGCGATATCGATGCGCGGGTCGATCGGCTTCTCGCCCGTGAAGATCACGCTTCCGCGCTTCAGCGTGAACGTCTTGCCCGCGAAGTCGAGCGTGCCGCGCTCGGCGGTGAGTTTTCCATCGAGAACCGGGTCTTCGGCGAGGCCGCTCGCCTTCACCGAGCCCGTCCATAGCGAATTGACGCCGCGCCCCGTCACCTGCGCGGGCGGACTGCCGATCGTGAGCGTCACATCCAGCATCATCGGCAGCGGCGGCGTCTCCTGCGGATCTTCCACAACCTCCTCGCCCGGCCCCTGAACCTCGATCACGTCGATATGCGGCACGCCGCCGCCGATCCGGTCTGGAATGCGAAAGCGCGCGGTCGTCGTCGTGAGGTCGCCTTCCAGGCGCAGCGGCTCATCGAGGCTCGCCGGCA
>JAGUWA010000124.1 GCA_020062605.1 Parvibaculum sp.
GCGCGAAATTTCGCGCTGTTCGTCGAGGCGCGAGCCGAGCGAGTCGAGAATCGAGCGCATCGAGAGCGCATTGAGCTGCATCCGTCCGGTGCGGCCGCCGAGCATGGTCGCCATGGGAGCGAGGAGCAGCGGCGGGGCGGGGGTGGCGAGTCCGGGGTCGGCGCGGCGGAAATCGTTCACCCAGCGAACCTCGCCGCGCAGCGACTGCACTTGCCGGAAGGCATAGAGAATGCCGATGACGAGGACGCCGAGGATAAGCCCGTTGAGGCCCGGATTGGCGAGGAAGGCCGTCTCGATCTGCCGGTAGAGGATCGCGGCAACGAATGCGGCAAGGATGATGAACAGCAGCATCCGCGTCAGGTAGGGCCGCGGTTGTGAAAGCGCGATGCCGTCCTTTGTTTCCTTTGCCATGCGTTCTGCCCCTCTTCTCTGCCGGGCGGCACTTCAGCCGCCGAAAAGCTTCACGTCCACGCGGTCCTGCGGACCGCTGTCGGACGTACCCCCGAGTGCGCGCACGTGAATGCGCTCCGCCTTGACGCCGTTCGAGATCAGCACGCGCCTCACGGCGAGCGCACGCTTGAGCGCCAGCCGCCGCGCATTCGACGAGGTGTCGTATGGGGGGCCCGCGTAACCGCGCAGTTCAAGCCGTCCGCTGCGACGCTGGAAATCCTCCGCGAAGGTGACGAGCTCTTCGCGTGCGGTCTGTTTGACAGACGAAGCGTCGAGATCGAAGACAACACGGACGAGGGCGGATTGCGGTGGTGACAAAGGCGCCTCGGCTGCCGGAACAGGCAGCGTGCCGCCGAAAACCAGCCATATCACCGCAAGCATGATCACAACCAGCGGGCTTGCGCGTCTTCTTTCGATGCGTCGGGCTATCGTCATGCGTGGCAGGATCATCCGTGGCGGGCGGCGTCTCGATACAGTTTAGGCGTGTTCGCCGTCGCGGAACAGGCCTCTGCGCAGCGAGGGCTTTAAGAGGAGAATCCGGCGGAAGTGGGGCTTTTGCCGAGGGGGGCGGCGCTCAATATCCGTCGAAGCGGATGTCCACACGGTCTTCAAGGGCGTCGCCTTCGTCGACATTGCCCATGGCGCTCGCCCGCAGGCGGCCCGCCGCAATGCCTTGGAGCGTTGGAAGATGAGGGATCCTGATGGAGCCGGTCATGTTTCTGCGCATGTGTCCCTTGGCTCGGGGGATGCGCAACTCGCATCCCGGAACGAAGAATAACCTGCGTGACGAGGCCTGCTGCGGCGAAGGCAGGCTCCGCGTGTCCGGGGTTAAAGAAAACCGGCCCTTTAGGCCTGCTTATGGGCCTTTTTCAGCAGGTCGCCCAGCTTGCGGTAGAGCACGTCGTTGCCGGCGACGATGCCGCCGCTGTCGAGCATGGCATCGCCGCCCTTGAGGTCGGCGACAAAACCACCCGCCTCGCGGATGAGGACAATGCCCGCCGCCATGTCCCAGGGAGCGAGCGCGGCTTCCCAGTAAGCGTCGAAGCGTCCGGCGGCGACATAGGCGAGGTCGAGCGCGGCGGAGCCCATGCGCCGGACGCCGGCCACTTCGTTCATGACGGTACCGAGCTCGGCGCTGAAGCGAGCATGGCCCGGACGGCCGATATGGGGAATGCCGGTGGCGACGACGGCCTGTGCGAGGTCGCGGCGTACGGCGACGCGAATGCGGCGGTCGTTGAGGAAGGCGCCCTGGCCCTTTTCGGCAATGAACATCTCGTCGGAAATCGGATTATAGACGAGGCCGGCCACGAGTTGTCCGTCGCGTTCGAGCGCGATCGAAATCGCGAACATCGGAATGCCATGGAGAAAGTTCGTGGTGCCGTCGAGCGGATCGATGATCCAGCGGTGCGACTTGTCGCTGCCTTCGACGACCCCGCCTTCCTCCATCAGGAAGCTATACCCAGGCCGGGCCTTCGACAGTTCCTCGAAAAGAACCTTCTCCGCCTTCTTGTCGGCGGCTGTAACAAAGTTCGCCGGCCCCTTGAGCGAGACCTGCAGGTTTTCGACTTCGCCGAAGTCACGCTGCAGGCCGCGCGCCGCCTTGCGGGCGGCAGCAACCATTACGCTCATTGAGGGGGTGTGGCGGGACATTTTGGAACCGTTCAGTCGGCGCGGCGGAGATAGGTGACTTCGTTCGTGTCGACGACGATCTTTTCCCCGGTGGTGATGAAGGGCGGAACCATCACGCGAACGCCATTTTCGAGCAGCGCCGGCTTGTAGGAGCTTGCCGCCGTCTGGCCCTTCACGGTGGGTTCGGTTTCGGTGATTTCGAGAACCACCTGATCGGGGAGCGAAATGCCGAGCGGCGTTCCCTCGTGGCTTTCCACCGTCACCTTCATGCCGTCCTGCAGGAAGGCGGCACGGTCGCCGACCCAGTCCTTTGCGAGTTCGATCTGCTCGTAGGTTTCATTGTCCATGAAGGTCAGCATCCCGTCATTCTCGTAGAGATACTGGTAGTCCTTCTGCTCAAGGCGGACGCGCTCCACCGTTTCGGCCGAACGGAAACGCTCATTGAGTTTCCGTCCGTCGACGAGGTTCTTCAGTTCGACCTGTGCGAAAGCGCCGCCCTTGCCGGGCTTCACGTGCTGGACCTTAACCGCCGCCCAGAGGCCGCCCTCGTGCTCGATGACGTTGCCGGGACGGATTTCGTTGCCGTTGATCTTCATGGGACGCTCGAATTCTTGAAAAGGATATGAGGCGCCGGCTCCTCCGGGAGCCCGCAGCCGGCGCTCTGATAACATCCCGCGCCGCCCGTGCACAGTGCCTTTCGGCATCCGGCCGGGGTGATCGTCCGGCGGGTCAGTTCGCGGTGGCGTTCGCCTTTTCGAGCTTTTCGATCTCCGCCTCGACCTCGGCGAGGATTTCCGGGGTGATTTCCGGCTCCATGGCGCTCCGGAGCGTGTCGTCGTTCATGCCGTTCCGCTCGGCAAGCGTCAGCCACAAGAGTGCGGCCGAGATGTCCCGGGTCACGCCCTGGCCGAGGAAATAGAGGCGGGCGAGGCGATCCTGGGCAAGC
>JAGUWA010000329.1 GCA_020062605.1 Parvibaculum sp.
GCCACATGGCGGGGCTTTTGGGACTCACTGCGGCCCTGAAACAGCGAACCCGCACCGGCGGCGGGCGCCGATGCGGGTTCTCTTTTGAAACTCCGGTGCAAAACGAGCCGGCTCTCCCGAAAGCTCAGAGCTGGTTGTCCGCGTAGACCTCGTTCCACTCGCAGGGCTGGTTGCGCCAGTTCTTCTTGAGAAGGCTCGCCTGCTGCGTTTCGGGGCCGGTCATGTCCTCGCGCAGGTCGGAAATCTCCTCCATGGCATCGCCATAACCCTGCTCCATTGCGAGGTTGAACCACATCAGCGCCAGCGGCTTGTTCTCGCGCTGCTCCGTCAGCAGGGCGCCGATCTTCGCCGGGCCGTTCATGCCGCGCACGAGGTCGCCCGAATAGATGCGGCCAAGCTCGTAAAAGGCGCGCGGCTCGCCCTGGTCCGCCGCCTTGCAGTACCACTCGGTCGCCTTCTGGTTGTTGAGAACGCCGGCGCTCCCTGCGATGGTGCAGCAATGGGCGTCGCCCACCTTCATCTGTGCCGCGACGTCGCCCGCCGCCGCCTCGTCTTCATTACCCGCGATGAGCGCGTTGTCCTTGGCGCGCGAGGCGCCCTGTATCGCCGCCGCCGCGCAGCCCGAAAGCATCCCCCCAAGAAGGATTGCCGTCAGGCAAAGCCCGATTATCCTTTTCATGCGTACCCCCCATTTTCGCGCGGGTCATGTCCGCGCCACCCGGTAAGATCGCCTGTTAATATGACACAGCAAGTGCCAAAAGACGAGTCCTCAAAGGAGCGAAGACCGGTCGACACCGGCTTTCCGGGCATCGTGCTCTATCCGGGATATCTCGGCCCGGCAGCGCAGCAGGCGCTCCTCGCCGCGCTTCTCGCGGGCTTTGAGGCCGCCCCGCCCTATCGGCCGCGCATGCCGCGCACCGGCCAGCCCTGGTCGATCCGCCAGACGAATTTCGGCGAGTTCGGCTGGGTGTCGCGGCCGGACGGCTATTTCTATTCGTCAACGAACGACGTTAATGGGCGCAAATGGCCGGCCATACCGGCGGTCCTACTCGATATTTGGGCGCAGGTGGCGCACTACCCCGCCCCGCCCGAATGCTGCCTGGTCAATCTCTACGACACGCCGAAATCGCGCATGGGCCTCCACCGCGACGAGGACGAGGAGGCGCTGGATGCCCCGGTCGTCTCTATCTCGCTCGGCGACACCTGCCTCTTCCGCGTCGGCGGATTCGCCAGAAGCGACAAATCGAAAAGCTTCAGACTCGCGAGCGGCGACGTGGCTGTCATCGGCGGCGCGTCGCGGCTGCGCTATCACGGCGTCGATCGCGTGATCCCCGGCTCGTCGGGGCTTGTGCCCGGCGGCGGCAGGATCAACCTGACGCTTCGCCGGGTCACGAAGCAGGATCAATAAGGCCGATATCCCGGCACTGGCGACACGTCGAACAGCCAGAGATGGCCGTAGAAAAGGCCGCCGAAGATGACGAGCGCCAGCAGGATTCGCCACCAGCCGAGCTCGCCGATCTTCAGCTGATTGCGTCCGGCGAAGATCGCCGCGAAAGGCAGGTTGGACGTCCTGGCGGCAAAGCCGGTCCAGCTGTCGCCGAGGCGCTTGCGCTTCTTGTCGTCGATGGAAAACGTGCCGAGCATTGCCAGCAGCGCAAAAGTGCCGAAGAAGATGATCGACGCCTTGTCGCCATTCACGAAAACATGCCAGAGCGCCCAGATCGTGGCGCCCCAGAGAAAGGGATGACGCGTGATGCGCAGGATGCCTTTCACCGTTTCGGGTTTTTCGGCGAGCGCCTCGGCGCTGACCGCCGTCGGGTTCGGTGTGGTGACGCCGATGACCGCGAAGAGCGCCGCCACGAGGATCACGAGCGGCGACAGGTGATAGGCCCAGCCGGGCGCCGCCCAATAGAGGTGATTGGGTCCGGCCACCGCCTGGTTGAAGCTGTAGGCGAGCCAGGAAATGCCGGCAATCGAGAGAGCCGAGAAACTTGCGAGCCAGGCCCGCTCTCCCAATACGCCAACGATCTTCGTCCGGGCGCTGGAGCCCGCCACTAGAAGATGAATGCCGAGAAAAAACGCCGCCGCCGCCCAAAGCTGAGCCATGATCCGCCCTCCTCCCAATGGTCCGGCCCGCCCCGGGTCCGGCCTATAACAATGTTATAAAAGATGGGCCAGACACTGCCGGAGTGCAAGGGGCGCCCGGATCAGGCGCCGGAACTACGCCGTCGTATCGACCTTGCCGCCATTCTGCGCGCCATCTTCACGCTTCGCCACGCCCACCCGTGCTGCCCGCAGCAGGCGGTCGCCGATCTTGTAGCCCGCTTCCAGCACATGGACGACGCTGCCCGCCGGATGCTCGCTGCCCGGCACCTCGAACATCGCCTCGTGGTGGTTCGGGTCGAAGCGCTCGCCCGGCTTCGGGGTGACTTCCCTGATCCCGTGGCGCTCGAAAATGGCGAGAAGCTGGCGCTCGGTCATCTCCACGCCCTCGACCATCGCCTTGACGCTGTCGGCGGCGCTGTCGCGCTCATCCGCCTTGAGGGTCGCCAGCGCCCGGCGCAGATTGTCGGAAACTTCAAGCATGTCGCGGGCGAAGCCGGCATTGGCATAGCGCGCGGCATCCTGCTTCTCGCGCTCTGCCCGCTTTCTCGTATTTTCCATCTCGGCGGCGGCGCGCAGCAGCCGGTCGCGAAGGTCGGCGTTCTCGGCCTGAAGCGCCGCGATATCGGGGCCGCTGGCGGCCGCATCC
>JAGUWA010000172.1 GCA_020062605.1 Parvibaculum sp.
GAACTCCCGAATCTCGCCGAGGTCAATTTCGACAACGACGTCGTCTTCACCTGGAACGGCACCACGTCGGGTGTCCGCGTGCCGAATGGCGACTGGATCGCACAGGACCGTGCGGGCCTCACCATCTGCGATGCGACGTCCGCCGCCTTCGCGCAGGACCTCGCATGGAGCAAGCTCGATGTCGTCACCTTCTCCTGGCAGAAGGCGCTCGGCGGCGAGGCCGCGCATGGCATGCTGATCCTTTCCCCGCGCGCCGTCGAACGGCTCGAGAGCTACACGCCGGCCTGGCCGCTGCCGAAAATCTTCCGCATGACGAAGGGCGGCAAGCTCATCGAAGGCATCTTCAAGGGCGAGACGATCAACACGCCGTCCATGATCTGCGTTGAGGATTATCTCGATGCGCTCAACTGGGCGGAGTCGATCGGCGGCCTCCGGTCGCTCATCGGCCGCGCCGATGCCAACACTGCCGTCATCGCCGAATGGGTCGGCCGCACGCCATGGGCCGATTTCCTCGCGAAGGAGATCGAGACGCGGTCCAACACGTCCGTCTGTCTCAAGATCGTCGATCCGCGCGTCACCGCGCTGTCGGAAGACGATCAGGTCGCCTTTGCGAAGAAGATCGCCGATCTTCTCGACAAGGAAGGCGTGGCGAACGACATCGCGGGCTATCGCGATGCGCCGGCCGGCCTTCGCATCTGGGCGGGCGCAACGGTCGAGACGACCGACATGCGTGCGCTGATGCCCTGGCTCGACTGGGCCTTCGCGGAAGCGATCTCCTCGCTCAAGGCGGCGGCGTAAGAATTTCCATTCGTTTCGGCCCTGATCCGGCGGGCTTTGCGTCCCGCCGGACAGGTGCCTATCCAACCAGGAGGCGTGAATGCCCAAGGTTCTGATTTCCGACAGTCTCTCCCCCGCCGCCGTGCAGATATTCAAGGATCGCGGCGTCGATGTGGACGTGAAAACCGGTCTCGACCGGGACGAGCTCATCAAGATCATCGGCGAGTATGATGGTCTCGCCATCCGCTCGGCGACGAAGGTTACGCCGCCCGTTCTCGAAGCGGCGAAGAAGCTGAAGGTCGTCGGTCGCGCCGGCATCGGCGTCGACAATGTCGATCTCCCGGCCGCCACCGCTGCCGGCGTCATCGTCATGAACACGCCCTTCGGCAATTCGATCACGACGGCCGAGCACGCCATTGCCATGATGCTGTCGCTGGCGCGCGACATTCCGCAGGCGAATGCCTCCACCCATGCGGGCAAGTGGGAGAAGTCGAAGTTCATGGGCGTCGAAGTGACCGGCAAGGTGCTCGGCGTCATCGGTTGCGGCAATATCGGCTCCATTGTCGCCGATCGCGGCCTCGGTCTGCGCATGAAGGTCGTTGCCTTCGATCCGTTCCTCACGCCCGAGCGCGCGCAGGATATCGGCGTCGAAAAAGTCGAGCTCGACGATCTCCTGAAGCGTGCCGACTTCATCACGCTGCATACGCCGCTCACCGACAAGACGCGCAACATCCTGAATGCGGAAAGCATCGCCAAGTGCAAGAAGGGCGTCCGCATCGTCAACTGCGCGCGCGGCGGCCTCATCGTGGAAGCCGACCTCAAATCCGCGATCGAAGCCGGTCATGTGGCCGGCGCGGCGCTCGACGTCTTCGAGGAAGAACCCGCGAAGTCGAACCCGCTCTTCGGCATGGAGCAGGTCATCTGCACGCCGCATCTGGGCGCCTCCACCAACGAAGCGCAGGAGAACGTCGCTCTCCAGGTCGCCGAGCAGATGGCGGACTATCTCCTCACCGGCGCGATCACCAATTCGATCAACGTGCCTTCCGTCTCCGCGGAAGAAGCGCCGAAGCTCACGCCGTTCCTCACGCTTGCCCAGCAGCTCGGTTCCTTCGCGGGCCAGCTCACGGAGACGGGCATTTCCGCCGTCACCATCGAATATGCGGGCGATGTCGCGGAGATGAACACGCGCGTGCTCACCAATGCCGCGCTCACGGGCCTTCTCAAGCCGCAGCTTGAGGACGTGAACATGGTCTCAGCGCCGGTGATCGCGAAGGAACGCGATATCAAGGTGTCCGAGGTGAAGACCGAGCAGCAGGGCGCCTATGAGACCTATATCCGCCTCACGGTGAAGACGGAGCGGCAGGAGCGGTCCGTCGCGGGCACGGTCTTCTCCGGCGGCCTTCCGCGCATCATCCAGATCAAGAGCGTCAACATGGAAGCGACGCTCGGCCGCCACATGCTCTATGTGACGAACCAGGACAAGCCCGGCTTCATCGGCGCGCTCGGCTCGACGCTCGGCAAGGCGGGCATCAACATCGCCAACTTCAATCTCGGTCGCGAGGCGGCGGGTGGCGATGCGATCTGTCTCATCGAGGTCGATGGCGATGTCACGGCGGAAACGCTTGCCGAAATCCAGGCTCTGCCGCATGTCGTGCAGGTGAAGTCGCTCAGCTTCTGATCTTCCGCACAGGCCAATCCGGCAAAGGCGGCGCTCTCCGGGGCGCCGCCTATTTCTTTTTCGCGGCCTCTTCCAGCTCCTCGATCCTTCGCCGATAGGCATCTGCGTCGCCGAAGGCGACGAAGTCGAGATAATGTTCATGCGCGCCGATGGCCTTCTTTGCGTGCTTGATCGGGCACCAGTAGGCTTCCGTGCGGCCCGCGATTTCGCGCACATAGGCAATGAGGCCGTTCGCATAGGAGCAGTAGGCGCAATTCAGTTTTTCGAGCGCGTTGAGATAGGCAAGGTGGCCGCGGTCGAAGAGAAGGTAGTCGCTCCGTTTCACCTTCTCGATGCCATAGGCCGGAAAGCAGACCGCCTGATAGATCGACACGCATATGTCGAGAAACACCAGGGGTACGATCAGCGAATAAATGACGGGCGCGGTCAGCACCACGAGCGGCTTCGCGTTCAGAATGTAGCGTCCGAGCCGCGTCTGCAGTTCGCGGTGCCGGCGCAGGATTTCCTCCTCGAAGACGGCGCGGCCGTGCTCGATCCCGTAGCGCAGGGCCGCGGCCTGCCGGGCCACCTCCGCCTCCAGCTCCAGTTGCAGCGCCTGAATGCGGGCGCTCAGTTCCTTGATCGTGTCGCTCATGGCTTGCCCCTCCGCTGGGTCCGGCAGTTTGCCGGGATCCCCATGATCTGCCCAATCGGACCGGCATGCCAGCATGCCGGCCAGACGAGCCGGTAACCTTTCCTTAACCGTCCTGTTGGGAGACTGGCCCCGGGTGTGTTGAGTATTGCCGGGGGGCAAAATGGATATGGGATCGAACGGGTTCCGTGACTCGAGGCTGGACTGGATTTACAGTTATTGGCTGCAAAAAAGGGGGGGCCGGCGAGCTGCGTCGCGTGGCGATCTCGCTCCGTTCGAGATCAAACCCGTCCTGCCGATCCTCAATCTGATCGATGTGCGGCGCGAACCGCTTGGCTTCCGGCATCGCCTCGTCGGTACGGAAATCGTGGAGCGCCTGGGGCGAGACGCGACGGGCTGCTGGGTCGGACCGGCGCTTTACGGTCCTGCCTGGCAGGGCATCTTCGACGGTCTCCGTGCCGTCACGGAGGAAGTCCGTCCCTATCGGCGCATCACCCGCCTCGACTGGCATGCGCGGCACTGGCTCTCGATGGAGTCGCTGGAACTTCCCCTCATCGACGACGAGGGCGAGGTCAACATGATCGTGCGCGCGGC
>JAGUWA010000356.1 GCA_020062605.1 Parvibaculum sp.
CCTTGTCGCCGAGGCCGACCACCGCGAAGCCGACGACGCCGCCCGCGATGTGGACCTGAACGTCGACAGGCCGCGCCTCGACGCCCTGAAAGGCCACCGTTTCGATATGCGCGACCATGAACGAGCCCCCTTCCCGCCCTGCCCCTGGTGAAAAAGGGGCGGATTACGGAAAGGCTAGCTCATACGCCGGAAAGGTCAAGAACGAAATGGGAACAAGAGGCGCGCCGATCGAGCGGCCGGCGTGACGCTCAGTCCGCCTGCTTCGCGCGGGCCTCTTTCGCCATCTCGACAAGGACGGGCCGGATTTCGGCCGCCGCTGTCAGCGGCCTGGCGAAATTCAGCCGGATGACGCGCTGGCCGGCCGCGAGGTCGAGGCCGCGCGGATCGATGGAAACGATGCGCCAATGGCCGGGCCCGGCCTTTGCCAGCACCGTCGCGTAGAGGCCGACGGCCTCGGCATGATCCTCGTTCATGTGGGAGACGATGCCTTGCTCGGCCTTCGCGAGTTCGGCGGCGAGTTCGTCCCGTGGAAGGAACATATCGCCGGCGGCGAGGTCGAAGGCCTTGCCGAAGCCGCCGTTCAGAAAGGCGCGCTCGCAGTCGAGCCTGTAGAAGGCGAAGTCCGGCAGGTCGAGATAGATCACTGACTTCGGGTGGCGCGCGAGATAGCGGCGGCGAAGCCGCGCGCAGTCGGCGCTGTCCTTGTCGAGACGGACGACGCGGGCGACAAGCGAGAGGCGGGGATGGGCGAGAGGATCGCCCTTGCCGGGCTCGCCGATGAGCAGCGAGCAACGCGGGTCCCGAGCCAGCGCCTTCGTGTGCGCGGAAAGGCCGGAGGCCGGGAAGAAGAGCGTGCCGTCGATATCGGGCGCGCAGCCGACGCGGGAGATGACGGGCCGGCCGGTGCCGGGCTCAAGCCAGGCAAGCGCGCCATAACGGCAGGTTCGCAGCAGCATTTCGGCGAGGCCGCGGGCTTCGTCATTGGTCTCGAGCCTGAGATTCTTCGGTTCTTCCCGGGGGTCGGCCACGACCTGCTTCCTCTTTCTTGCGAGTGATTATCAAGAGGAATAGACGAGCGCCCGGGCAAAGGCAATCGGCAAAGGGGGCGGCCTATCGTGCCTTGCGGGCCTTTTCGACTTCCTCCATGACGCGCAGCAGGTTGCCGCCCCAGAGCTTCACGATCTCTTCTTCCGAATAGCCGCGGCGCACGAGTTCCGCCGTGACATTGGCGGTCTCGCCCGCATGCGACCAGCCTTCGATGCCGCCGCCGCCCTGAAAGTCGGAGGCGATGCCGACATGGTCGATGCCGAGAAGCCGCACCGCATAGCCGATATGGTCGGCAAGGACGGCGACGGTGGCGCGCGGATATTTGCGGTCGAGTTCGGCGAGGCCCTCGGCGAATTTCGCCTTCGCCGCCTCGTCCGCCGCGAAAACCGCGTCGAGGCTCGTGAAGCCGAGCGAGACGGCGAGCTCGCGACGGGCCGCCTTCTTCTCCTCCGGAACGGGGTGGAGATATTCGTCGAAGGCAACGATCTGGACGACGCCGCCCTTCGCGGCGAGCGCCTTCATTTCCTCGTCGGACAGATTGCGCGGGTGGTCATGCACCGATTTCACCGCCGAATGCGAGGCGATGACGGGCGCGCGCGAGGCCTCGATGGCGGCCATCGTCGCGGCGCGAGAGGCATGGGAGACATCGACCATGAGCCCCAGATCGTTGGCGCGGGCGACCGCCTCGCGGCCGAGCGCGGAAAGGCCGCCATGCTCGCCGCCTTCCTCGTTCGCACGGTCGGCGAACCTTTCCTGCGGCTGGGCGCTGTCGGCGAGATCGTTGTGGCCGTTATGGACGAGGCCGAAATAGCGCGCGCCGAGATCGTAGTAGAAGTCGAGAAGCGCCGGGCTCTTCGCGATCGAGTAACCGTTCTCGATGCCGATGAGCGCGACGCGTTTTCCCTGTCCGTGCAGCGCGTGGACATCGGCGGCGGTCAGCGCGAGCCCTATTTCATCCTTATACTGAACATCCGTCATGCGGCGGATGGCGGCGAATTTCGCCAGCGCCTCGGAGGCGGCCTGCGCATAGCCGATAGGCCCGCGCTCCGTCTGGCCGACATAGACGATGAAGAAGACGGCATCGAGACCGCCTTCGCGCATGCGCGGCAGATCGACCTGGACGGGGAGGCTGCCGCGCAGGCCGGGATCGTATTTCTCGGTGCCGAAGAAGCTCGGAATGTCGACATGGGTGTCGATGACGATGGCCTTGCGGTGAATGTCGGCGGCGATTTCCTCCGGCGAGCGTTCGGGCGCGGATGGAGAAAAGGCGGGACGGAACGTCCAGAGCGCCGCCAGCAGCAAAAGCGCGGCCGCCGCCGCTATACCGTATCTCAAGCCGTTCATCCGCATGCTGCCCCGCTTCCCCCGAAATTCACGATGACGAGCCTAGCCGGATTTGGCGGAACGGCAAAAGCGGGCGCCCGGCGTGGACAGTCAAGTTAACTCGCCTTATGGTCTCGCGCAGCCGGCGCGCTCTCCGCGCCGTTGAGAATGCCGGGGGGCTTCGTTGCGCGACTTCATTTTTGCCGCCATCGCACGGTACTTTCCGACCGAGCGCGTCGGGGAGAGCCGTCTGCTCGCGGGGATCTGGCGCGGTCTTTTCTATCTTTTCCGGCCGGTCAAGCCGTTCATCATGCGGTTGCCGCATTACCGGCTCTGGGTGCATCCGACGAAAGGCACGCTGACGCGCGTCGTGTTGCGGCGCGGCTATTGGGAGCCGGCGGAAACGGCGTTCTTCATCAGCCGCCTGAAACCGGGGGATTTCGTCGTCGATGCGGGCGCCAATTTCGGTCACTACGCGCTCGTCGCATCGGGCATCGCCGGTCCGGAGGGTCTTGTCGTCGCCTTCGAACCCTTCCCGAGGAACTATGCGCTTCTCCAATCGAACGTCGCCCTTCTCCCGACCGCGAACGTCGTGGCCGAACAGGCGGGGCTTGCCGCGACGAGCGGCACGATGGACCTCATCACCGACGAGGCCAATCCGGGTGGACACAGCTTCAATCCCAACCTCATCTGGAAGGAGGGAGCGAAAATCTCGGTGCCGATCTACGCCCTCGACGACTACATCGAAGAGCGATGCGCCAGCCGCAAGCTCGACATTTTGAAGAGCGACACGCAGGGCTATGAGTGGCAGCTCATCTCCGGCGCACGAAAGACGATCCTGCGCGACAAACCCGTCATCCTTTGCGAGGTGGCGCCGAAGGCGCTTGCGGCGATCGGCGACTCGCACGAGGAACTACTGCGCTTCTTCGAAGAAGCGGGGTATTCGATGCTGATGGTCGACCGGAACATCGAACGGCTTAAGCCGATCGGCTATACCGAACTGAAGCGGCATTTCGACGAAACGAGCCGCGAGTTCGAGGACGTGATTTTCCTGCCGCCGGAAACAGCCTAGCGGCGCGCCTCGATGGCGTCCCAGACGAGACCGGCGAGATTGGCGTTGTCGAAGCGGTCGATCTCCTGGATGCCGGTCGGCGAGGTGACGTTGATCTCGGTGAGATAGTCGCCGATGACATCGATGCCGACGAAAATCAGTCCGCGGGCCTTGAGCTCCGGTCCGATGATGTCGCAGATCTCCTGTTCGCGCTTCGTCAGCATCCATTTTTCCGGGCGGCCGCCGACATGCATGTTGGAGCGCGCCTCGCCTTCCGCCGGCACGCGATTGATCGCGCCGACGGGCTTTCCGTCGACGAGGATGATGCGCTTGTCGCCCTGGCGGACCTCGGGGAGATATTTCTGCACGATGACCGGCTCGCGGTTCATCTGCCCGAACATTTCGAGGAGCGAAGCCAGATTTTCGTCGCCGTCGCGAATGCGGAAGACGCCCATGCCGCCATTACCGAAAAGCGGTTTCACGATGATGTCGCCGAACTCCTTGCGGAAGACGCGGATTTCGCCCGGATCGCGGCTGATGAGGGTCGGCGGGAGCAGGCCCTTGAAGCGGACGGCGAAAAGCTTTTCCGGCGCGTTGCGAACTTCCGCCGGGTCGTTCACGACGAGCGTCTTCGGGTGCACGGTTTCGAGGAGGTGCGTCGCCGTGATGTAGCTCATGTCGAAGGGCGGGTCCTGGCGCATCAGCACCACATCCACATCCTCCAGATAGATCTTCTCCATGCTCCCGAGCGACGAATGATTGCCGATTTCGCGGCGCAGCGTGAGCGGGCGCATCTGCGCGTAGACGCGGCCGTCGCGCATCGAAAGATCGTGCGGCTCGTAATAGAAAAGACTGTGGCCGCGCGACTGTGCCTCGAGCCCCAGGGCGAAGGTCGAATCCGCGTTGATGTTAATGTGCTGGATGGGGTCCATCTGGATGGCGACGGAAAGCATGCGGGGACGTCCTTCGTGCGGGTCGTTATTTTGTTTGGGTGAAGATGGGACTTCGGGAGCCAAAAGACCAGAGGCTCTCTTTCCCAAAGGTCCGCAGATTCCGAAAGGTTCTCAGCCCGGCCCGCTCTTATCCTTGCCCTGCCGTGTGGAATGGAAGACCCTCGGACCGCCCCATCCAGACAGGACACCCCGCTGCCCATGTTTCAGGACGCCATCGCCTTCGGGCTCACCTGTTTTGCCGGCTATTTCGCCATCGCCAATCCGCTGGCGAACACGCCGGTTTTCATCGCGCTCACGGCGGGAGACCGGCGCGACGTAAGGCTGAAGATCGCGCGGAACAGCGTGTTGATCGCGCTTGGCGTCGTGATCCTGTTCAGCGTGGCGGGCAAGCTCATTTTCGACATGTTCGGCGTGACGATGGCCGCGCTCCGCATCGCGGGCGGTATCCTGGTCGCGATGATCGGATATCAGATGCTGCAGGGTCATTCGTCGGGCGTGCATGTGCCCGGGGAAGTGGAGGGCAATGACGACATTCCGCCGGAAGTGCTGCAGGCGCAGCTTTCCGTCGCCGTTTCGCCGCTGGCGGTGCCGATGATCGCCGGTCCCGGCACCATCGCCACGGCGGTGAGCTTTTCGGCCAACCCCAACCTGATCTACACGCTGGTGTCGATTGCCGCTTTCGGCGCGGTTGCCGCGCTCAGCTATATCTCGTTTACGCAGGCACAGCGGATCGTCCGCTATCTCGGGGCGACCAATCTCAACGTCGTGACGCGGCTGATGGGAATTATCGTGGCGACGATCGGGGTGGAAATGGTGCTGGCGGGACTTGGAGACGCGGCCAATACCTATCTCGACTTCGTGCGAAGCCTGCCGATGTCGCCGCCTAGTTGAGCCTGGTGCGGAGGCGGCGCAGCGCCTCCTCGGCCATGCCCGCGATCCGCGTTTCGCCGATATCGGCGGCGAGGTCCTTGCAGGTTTCGAAGGCGTCCGCCGCGGCGCCCATGTGGCCCGCATGGACCTCGAGACGGCCGAGCTCGAAGCGCAGGCCCGCACGGTGCGGCGCGAGCCAGATCATGCGGGTCACGACCTCACGGGCGCGGGAGAAGTCGCCGCCCCTGATGGCGCGGCTCAGAATGTTGTTTTCGAGGCGAAGCAGGATGTCGCGCGAACCGGCTTCCGCGCAGGCATCGGGGGTCAGACGCGCCTCCGGCCCCTCGACACCGCGCAAGAGCGAGAGCAGGTCGGCGGAGGAAAGCGGCTGACCGCCATTGAAGGGGTCGATCACGAGGGCCTCGCCGCCGGCCCGCAGGCGCAGCACGAAGTGGCCGGGGAAATTGAGCCCCGAAAGATCGAGACCGAGCTTCGCGCCGACATGGAGATAGAGAATGCCGAGCGTGACGGGAAGGCCCTTCCGCCGGTCGATCACATGGGCGAGATTCGCATTGCGCGGATCGTCATAGGTTTCCGCGTCGCCGAGATAGCGGAAGCGGCCGGAGATGACGCCGGAGAGAACGCCCGCGACCACGCCGCAGGGCGGGTGCGCATTTTCATCCAGCGCTTCGCGCGCGGCGCTTGCGAGTTCGTCGAGATGTGCGCGGTAGGGATCGAGCGGTATGTCCGGCCGGTCGCAAGCGGCGAGCAGCAGCGCGAGATGCGCGATGTCGAGACCGGCGTCGGGCGTCTCGCCCGCCGCGCGCAATTCGCGTTCCCACTGCTTTGCCTGTCCCGCCATGACAGGCATCATGGCGCGGAAAGGAGAAAGGCGGCAAGCGCCGAAATGGGAAGGCCTCAGCCTGGCTTCTTCACCTCGACATAGGAGACGACGTTGCGCACGCCCTTGATGTCGCGCGCATGCGCCATGACGCGGTCGAGTTCGGCCCGGTCGAGCGCCGTCCCCATGAGGTAGACAACGCCGTCCACCGTCTCGATCGAATAGTTGATGCCGCTGACATTGCTGTCGCCAGTGAGGCGGGCGCGAAGCCTGGTGGAGATCGTGGTGTCGCTCACCGATTGCGAGAAGCTGCCCTCCTTGCCGACATGGAGCTCGTTGATGACTTCCTTGACGCCGCCGATCGACCAGACGAGGCGGGTCACCGCGATGCGGTCTTCCTGCGCGGGGACGCGGCCGGTGAGAAGCACGCGGCCCTTTCGCACCTGCGTCGAGACGCCGGAATAAAGGTTCGAATGTTGCGCGAGGAGCTTGCGGTTTATTTCAAAGGCGATTTCATTGTCGTCAACCGCCTGTTCTAGGCCGCGATCCTGGGACGCGCCGACCGCCGCCGCGC
>JAGUWA010000221.1 GCA_020062605.1 Parvibaculum sp.
AGCGTATCCGGCACAAGCACGAGCGGCCCCGCCGCGCGCATCGCCTCGCTCGCATGGGAAACCAGCGCCGCGGCCGCACCCCGCTTCAGTGCGCCCTCGACATAAGCATGGCCGTCCGAATTCTCGCCGGCAATGGCAACGAAGAGATCGCCCTTTTCGAGCGTCCGGCTGTCGATGGAAACGCCGCTCGCGATCCATGTCCCGCCGATGGCCTCTCCGCCCGTCGCGGCGATCACATCGGCGCTTGTCCACAGAGGTGCCGTCATGCGCCACCTCCCAACTTGCTTGCCGCCGCTTCGATCGCGCCGTGATCGGAGAAAGGGATCGTCCGGTCGCCGACGATTTGCCCGGTCTCGTGGCCCTTGCCCGCAACCACCAGCACGTCGCCCTTCTCGAGCGCGCGCATCGCCATTTCGATGGCCTCTCCCCGGTCGCCGATCTCGCTGGCCTGCGGGCAGCCCTTCATCACCTCGGCGCGAATTGCCGCGGCCTCTTCGCTGCGCGGATTGTCGTCGGTCACATAAACGGCATCGGCAAGCCTCGCCGCGATCTCGCCCATGATCGGGCGCTTGCCCTTGTCGCGGTCCCCGCCACAGCCGAACACGACGAAAAGCCGGTTCTGCGTATGCGGCCGCATTGCCTCGAGCACATTCTGCAGCGCGTCCGGCGTGTGCGCATAGTCGACATAGACGGAGGCGCCCGACGGCAGATGCGCAACTTCTTCCATGCGGCCCCTGGCGCCGGAAAGCTTTTCGAGCACGGCGAAGACCTGTGCCGCTTCCGCGCCGCAACCGATGGCGAGGCCCGCCGCGACAAGCGCATTCGACGCCTGGAAGCCGCCGACCAGCGGCAGGCTCACTTCGTAGTTGGCACCTTCATGCACGATGTCGAGCACCTGCCCGCGAAGCGTCGGCCGCGCGGCGGCGAGAAAGATGTCGCGTCCCTTGCGACCGACCGAGATCACGCGATGCCCGCGCGCCCAGGAGACAGCCTCGAACTCGGCAAACTGCGCGCTATCCGCATTGATGACGGCAACGCCGCCCGGTCCCATCACTTCACCGAAAAGACGGAGCTTCGCGTAAAGATAGTCGTCGAAGCTCGCGTGATAGTCCATGTGGTCGCGGGTGATGTTGGTGAAGCCCGCCGCGGCAAGCTTCGCTCCATCGAGCCTGTATTGCGCCAGCCCGTGGCTCGACGCTTCCATCGCGAGATGCGTCACGCCCTCCTTCGCCAGCGCGGCGAGCTCCGCCTGCAGCGCCACGGGGTCCGGCGTCGTATAGCCGAGCGGACGATCGCCCTTCGGGCTCGTGATGCCGAGCGTGCCGAGGCTCGCTGCCTGCTCGCCAAGCATCGCCCATATCTGCCTCGTGAAGGTCGCAACGGACGTCTTGCCGTTCGTGCCCGTCACGGCCGCGATGGTGCGCGGCTGCGTGCCGAAAAACGTCGCCGCCATCAGCGCAAGGCGCCGGCGCGGATTGCGGTCGGAGATCACGGGTACGTCCGCTTCGATCGCCGCACCCTGCGGCACGAGCAGCGCCGCGGCACCCATTTCGAGCGCCTGGCCGATGAACTTCGTGCCGTCGAACCTGGTGCCGGGCAACGCGGCAAAGAGATAGCCGGGCCGCACCGCGCGGCTGTCCGCCGTCAGGCCGAGAATCTCCGTCGCTCCCCCTTCGGGAAGCGCCGGGGACTCGTTCCCGATCAACGCCGCAAGCTGCATGTCACCCAACATTCTGTTCGTGCCGTCTACTCAACATCGGCCTTCTGGCCTCGCCGCCCGCCCTCTGGAGCAGGCTTGAATTTCACTCTCCGTGCGTCGTCTGGTAGGAGACGAGCTTTGCCTCCCTCAGCACGTCGCTTTCCTGCGGCTTCGTCGCCGGCTTGATGCCGAGCAGCGGCGCCACGCGGGAGATCACGCGCGCCGTCACCGGCGCCGCGTTCCAGCCCGCCGTTGCATAGCCATAGGTTTCCTTGGTGGATTTCGGTTCGTCGAACATCACGATCATGGCGTACCGCGGATCGTTCGCCGGGAAGGCGCTGATGAAAGAGGTGATGAGTTTGGTGCGCGAATAGCCGCCATTCATCGGCTTTTCCGCCGTGCCCGTCTTGCCCATCACCGGATAGCCCGCCACATCGGCCTTGCGGCCCGTGCCTTCCATGACGACAAGGCGCAACAAACCGCGCATGGTCGCGCTCGTTTCCGCCGAGATCACCCGCTCGCCGAGCCGCGGCTCGTTGTGACGCAGGAAGGTCGGTTCCACCTTGAAACCGCCATTGACGATGGTCGAAACGGCGCTCGCGACCTGTAGCGGCGTCACCGCGATGCCGTGGCCATATGATGTCGTGATCGTCGCAAGCTCGGTCCAGCGAGCAGGCGTCAGCGGCGCGCCGGATTCGGGCAACTCGATCTGCGGCCGCGTCAGCAGCCCGAAGCGCTGGAGATACTGGCGATGCTCTTCCCCGCCCAGCTGAAGCGCGATCTTCGCCGTGCCGATATTCGAGGAATGGATGAAAACCTCCGGCACGGAGAGCCAGCGGTTTTCGGCGTGATAGTCGTGAATCTTGAAACGCGCGACCTGCAGCGGCTGCGTCGCATCGAAACGTCCGTCGAGGTTGACCCGCCCGCTGTCCAGCGCGGCGGCAAGCGTCACCGCCTTGAAGACGGAGCCCATTTCGTAGACGCCGAGCGTTGCGCGGTTGAACCGCGTGTTGTCCGGCGAGACCATCGGATCGTTCGGGTCGAAATCGGGAAGCGAAGTCATTGCGACCACTTCGCCCGTATGCACATCCATAATGACGCCGACCGCTGCCAACGCGCTGAATTCCGCCATCGACTTCTCGAGTTCGTCGCGCAGCGCATGCTGCACATGAAGGTCGACAGACAGCATGAGCGTGCTGTTGCGGTCGAAATTGGGCCGTCCTGTGTCATCCGCGCGGCCGAGCGACTTGTCCATGTAGCGCTCGATGCCCGCGATACCGCGATTGTCGATATCCACCATGCCGAGCACGTTGGAGCCGGTCTTGCCGTTCGGATAGACGCGCTTCTGTTCGCTGCGGAAGTCGAGCCCCGGCAGGCCGAGATAATGGACGGCATATTGCTGCTTCGGCGTGAGGTCGCGCTTGAGCCAGACGAAAGCCCCGCCGGCTTCGAGTTTCGCCGTCACGTCCTGGACGTCGAGGTCCGGCAGCACGCTCACGAGCTGGCGGGCAGTCTCCGCCGGATCGATGACATAGCGCGCATCGGCAAAGAGAGACGCCGTCGCAATATCCGTCGCCATCACCTCGCCGTTCCGGTCCACGATGTCGGGCCGGTGGATTTGCGCCGCCGCACTCGCGACCGCGACATTGTCTCCGCCGTCGCCACCCATGATGGCAAGGCCGACGAGCCGGGCGCCGACCAGCGTGAAACAGGCAGCGAAAAGCGCGAGCGAGAGGAAGATGCGGCGCTGCGACGGCGTGCGGTTTTCTCCTCCGCCCTGGCGCGGCGCGCGCGACTTGGCGATGGCGTCATGACCGGGCGGCAGGTAGCGGCCCTGCAAATGGGCGTCCGCCCGGCGGCCGATCCTCGATCCGATGCCCGACCCGATCATTGGATGGTGCTCCCGCTGGCCGAAACGCCGGCATAGCCGCCAAGGGGCTGGCGCTGCGGCACGTAGAACTCGTCAGCCATATGCGGCATGGGCACATCGTCGAAGGTGCCGATCTGTGCGGCGGTCAGCGGCTTCAGTTCCGTATAGCGCTTGGCGAGCTCCTGCAGCCGTTCCGGCTGGTTGAGATAGCTCCACTCGGCGCGCAACACGCGGATCGCTTCCTGCTCCTTCGCAATACGGCCTTCGAGCTGGCGCGCATGCCGGTCCGCCGTCTCGGCGCGATATTTGATGTCATAGAGCCCGACCGACAGGCCGATCACGGCGAGCACCAGCAGAAGATTGATGACGCGGATCATGCGGCGCCTCCCAGGAAGGAGGGCATGTTGAGCATGCCGAGCGCGGCAAGATCGAGCGGCACTGCGGGCGCGCCTGTGCGTTCAGCGGCGCGGAGCTTCGCCGAACGGGCGCGGACATTCGTTTCGATCTCCGCTTCCGAAGCCTTGCGCGCCTTGTGCGCGATCTCGCGGAAGGAAGGTTCGATCTCTTCGCTCGCGGGCATATAGCGGTTCGCGCGGCCGGCCCGTCCTGTGCGCTCGACAAGAAAGCGTTTCACGATCCGGTCTTCCAGCGAATGAAAGGCGACAACGGCGAGCCGTCCGCCCTCATGAAGCAATGCCTCGGCGCCAGAAAGACCACGCGCCAGCTCACCAAGCTCGTCGTTCACGAAAATGCGCAACGCCTGGAATGTCCGTGTCGCGGGGTGGATCTTGTCCTGCGGGCGGCGGCCGATTACCCGCGTGACGATTTCCGCAAGTTCGAGCGTCCGGTGGAGTTCCGCTTCCTCGCGCGCCGCCACGATGGCGCGGGCGACCGCGCGGGCACGTTTCTCCTCGCCATAGACGGCAATGATGCGCGCAAGGTCGCTTTCGTCGAGATGGTTCACCGCATCGGCGGCGGAAGGCCCCTCCCCGCTCATGCGCATGTCGAGCGGCCCGTCCTGCTGGAACGAGAAACCGCGTTCCGCCTGGTCGATCTGCATCGAGGAAACGCCGACATCGAAGACCACGCCGTCCACCGTCTCATGGCCGAGCGCGCGGACAAGGCGCTCCATGTCGCCGAAACAGCCTTCGATCAGCGTGAGGCGTCCGCCGAACTCGGATTCGAGCGCGCGGCCCCGCAGGATCGCACTCGGGTCGCGGTCGATCGCGAGCACGGCGCAATCGGCACACTCGAGGATCGCGCGCGTATAGCCGCCCGCCCCGAAGGTTCCGTCCACATAGATGCCGCCGTCGCGAGGCTTCAGCACGTCGAGGACATCGGCCAGCATTACAGGAACATGAGGACTATGGCTCTGGCCGGCGCCGCTCATTGCCCGCCTCCACCCTGCGCCGCAGGCGAGCGCAGCAGGTCGCGGTACTTCTGCGCGTCTTCCAGCGCCTTGGCGTAGTAGGCGTCATAGGCCTTCGGCTCCCAGACCTGGAAGCGCTGCCCCATGCCCACAAAGGTCGCCTCGTCGGAAATGCCGGCAATATTGCGGAGCGCCTCCGGCAGGATCACGCGGCCGTCGGAGTCGAAGGTCAGCTCCGCGCTCTCGCCGATCAGCACCGCCGCCAGCGTCTGGCGTTCGGGCGCGAAGGGATCGAGCCGGTCGAGCATCTGGTCGATGATGTCCGAAAAGGCAGGTCCGCAGCCCTCGATGAAAGCGCCAGGATTGAGCGGCGGAAACAGGATCACGCCATTGAGGCCCTGGGCGAGCGTGACGGCACGAAACTTCGCAGGAACGGATACCCGCCCCTTCGAGTCGATCTTGTTCGTGAAACGCCCCCGGAACGACTCCATCGTCCGACCTCTTCCCCTTTATCGGGCCGCCCCTCCTGCCTTCGGGGCTCTTGTCCACGGGACCGGCTGGCACCAATCGGGGCAGCATGGCCTTTTTACGGGACATCATGGGATATCATGGGATATAATGGGCGTCAACGGGAAACCCTAGTATTTTCGCGGTTTTGCGCGGTATTCAACGGCCTTAACAGGTCGTTAAAATTGCGAATACATTGAGAACATAAGAAGAACAAACATCTGTTCTGGAGATCGGACTGTGCCACCTCGAAACGCTCCGGCGCTGACACCCTAGAAGATGCGAGGTGCGACGGGATGATCGAGAGGGGATAAAGGGGAGCGCCGGATGCCCGATGCTCTGCAAGTCGGGCTTTGCGGTCGGGAAACGGTCCAAAATCGTCGCTCTGAACCTCGCGAGCGCAAGAGCGTGACGCTTCAATGACATTTCGATGACAGCCGGACGGCGGTGAAAGGTGTCAGATGGCCTGTAAGCCGGGTTCTGTGCCCTTGCGGGCGATGGCCATTCATCTGGGACGCCCGTTACCGGACGCCTCGAGCAACCAACCCGGGCGGCGGCCCGGAAACGGGTTTTCCAGGCTAAATGCCTGAAATGCCGCCCCTATTTGGTCTTGCTCCCGGTGGGGTTTGCCGTGCCGCGTCCGTTACCGTCCGCGCGGTGCGCTCTTACCGCACCCTTTCACCCTTACCTGGCCCGAAGGCCCGGCGGTTTGCTTTCTGTGGCACTTTCCCTGGGGTCGCCCCCGCCGGACGTTATCCGGCACCGTGTTTCCGTGGAGCCCGGACTTTCCTCTGCACGAATGCAGCGGCCATCCGGCCATCTGACCCCCTGGACATGAGCGCAAAGAAGGCTCGCGTCAAGGTGCTTGCACATCGCACCCCAGACACCGACATAGCGCCGATACGCAAACTCAGTACAGGGAGGAAGAAAATGAAAGCCGCTGTCTATTACGGGAACGGACCGCCCGGCGTCTTCAAGTATGAGGATGTCGAGGACCCGGCCTGCCTTCCCGAAGGCATCGTGATCGAGGGCGGCGACACGCTCAACCGCGCGCACGGCATGGGCGATCCCCGACAACATGGACATCAAGACGGCGGCGCCCATCCCCTCGACCATGATGGGCGGCAACCAGTCGCTGTCCGGCGTCTTTCCCGGCGCCCAAATCTTCGCCGACCGCGTCTACAACAACATCCGGAAACTGATCGAGGACATCGGCAAGGGCGAGTTGAAGGTCGTGCTCGACAAGTCCTTCGCGCTGAAGGATGCAGCGGCCGCGCATGAATATATCGAAAGCCGAAAGGCGCCCGGCCGCGTGACGCTGATCCCTTAAGCCCGGGTCTTCACGGCATCGGCGAGGCGGCGAAGGGTGGCGACGGTCGAAATGTCCGCCACCCCGTCCACCCGCTGAGGCCGGAAGTGACGCTGGAACGCAGCAACGACTGCCTTCGTCGTCTCGTCGTAGCGGCCAAGCACTTCGAGCCCGTAGCCGTAATCGGCGAGCATGTATTGCAGTTCGGCAACCGTGTCGCCGCGATCGCCTTGCGCAAGCACCGGACCTTCGATGACAGGCTCCGGCTCGACCCACAAGCCGACACCGGCACGCGCAAGCCGCGCCCAGTCGAACCACTCGCCGGGGTCCGCCTTGCGCGCAGGCGCGACATCCGAATGTCCGAGCACGCGCCGCGCGGGGATCGGATGACGCGCGAGAATCTCGCGGCACAGGGTTTCCAGCGCCCGCATCTGCGCTTCCGGGTAAGGCGGACAACCGAAATCATGCCCGCCATTCACGATCTCGATACCGATGGAAAGGCCGTTGATATCGTTCTCGCCCGCCCATTGCGCAACGCCCGCATGCCAGGCGCGCTTCTCTTCCGGCACCATGCGCGTGACGGCACCGGCTTCATCGACCATGTAATGCGCCGAGACCTTCGCCGCCGGATCGCAGAGCCGCGACGCAGCCGCCTCCCCGCTTTCCATGCCCGTATAATGCAGCAGCAGAATGTCGGCGGCGCGCCCGGCCGGGCGGTCGTCGAAATTGGGCGATGGCCGTTCGATGCAGTCCATCGGCATCAGAACCCCGTATCCACGATCCGCTTCTGGCGGATCGACACGATGAGAACGCCGGTCAAGGCGACGAGAGCGCCGACGATCATACGCGTGGTCAGGAGTTCGCCAAGAAGCGTCACCGCAAAAAAGACGGTGAAGACCGGCGAGAGCAGCGTCAGCGGCGCCGTCTGCGTCACCTCGTAACGTTGCAGGAGGTAGTAGATGCCCGCATGCCCGACCAGGCTCGATGCGAAGGCGACGTAGAAGACGCCGGACCATTGGAGCAGCGTCGCCGTCATCACCGTGCCGGCGAGGTTTCCCTCGAAGGCCAGCGACGCGCCGAGCATCAACGGCGCGGCGGCAACCGCCACCCAGGCCTGCAACTCGAACACGCCCACATTCCTGATCTGCCGCTGATAGATCGTGCCCACCGAGCCGACAAGCGCCGAGGCGACGACAAAAAGCAGACCGTCGATATAGGTGAAGACCACCGGGTCGAAGCTGATGATCATGACGCCGAGGAAGGACAGCGAAATGCCGAGCCAGCGCCGCCAGTAGACTTCTTCCTTCAGGAACACGATGGACATGATCGTGGCGAAGGGCACACCGAGCTGGCTCGTCACCGCGACGACCGACGCGTTGGAAAGCGAAAGCCCCACAAAGAAGAAGCCGAAGCCGACCGGCCCCGCGCAGAGCGCGATGATGATGACTTCCTTCATCCGCCCACGGTGTATCTTGAGGAACGGAAACAGCACGAGCACGATCAGCGTGAAGCGCAACGCCGCGAAGAGCAGCGGCGGAAAATGGTCGAGCGACAGCTTCGCCATGATCAGGGCAAAGCCCCAGATCAGGTTGATCAGCACCATGAAGCCCAGATGGAGGGGGGTCATCGCGAATCCATGCTTTCCGGACGCCCTGTTCGGCCAGCGTCTTGCGGCCCGTTGTTAGCGCAGCCCGGACGCCGCGCATAGGGCGGGAAAAGAGAAAAAAGGACCTGTCAGCCAGCCCCGACCGGGGATAAATAGCCCGTTTTCAGGCCGACTGTCATTGATATGTCACTGAACCGTCGCAAGCCGCCGAAGCCGGAAATCGGGGTACGCGTTTCCCGGCGCGATTTCCCGGAAGCTCGTCCCCGATCCGCTCCTGAGAAAGAAATATCCCCGGGGTTCCACCGCCGACTGTCATCGTAACGTCACCGAAACGTCACGAAACGCTGGGGCCTTCTTCTCCCCGACCTTTCGTCGTCTGATCCGCAATGTTTCCGGTTCCACGGCCGATCCGGTTTTACCTGCTCAATACCTGGAAGGCGCCGCGCGAATACTCAGCCCGCGATGCCGCGCTGTTTCGCAATCCGCCCATAGGCGACATTGATTGCGGCGAGCTTCTCGTTGGCGATGGTCACCAGTTCCCTCGGCACGCCACGGGCGATCAGCGTGTCGGGATGGTTTTCCCGGACGAGGCGCCGATAGGCCTTCTTGAGGTCTTCGTCGGAAATATCGGGCGTGATGCCGAGCACGAGATAGGGGTCGCCCTTCTCCTGGCCGAGATGGCTTGCCCGGATGCGCGCGAACTCGATTTCCGAGAAGCCGAAAATGTCGGCGACGGTGCGCAGATAGTCGAGCTCCTGGGGATGGACATGACCGTCGGCCTTGGCGATGTGGAACAGCGCGTCGAGCACGTCTTCGAGCATTGCCGGCCGGTCCTGATAGATGCGGGCGACCTGGCGCGCATAGGCTTCGAACCCCGCGACGTCCTGCTGGGCGACCTTGTAGACGCGCGCGACGTTCCGCGCCTCGCCCGGCGGCACCTTGAATATCTCCTCGAAGGCCCGGATCTCTGAATCGCTGACCTCGCCGTCGGCCTTCGCCATCTTGGCCGAGAGCGCGATGAGGGCGATCGTAAACACGACTTCGCTGTCCTGGAGAGCGCGGTCGATGACGATATGTCCGGCGACCGCGCCCAGGAGCGCACCCAATGGCCCACCGACGGCTAGTCCCACGCCGGCGCCAGCGATTTTTCCCCAAATCGACATGGAGAGAGATTAGGACGTTTTTCTCCGTCTCGCACCTGCGAAATCGGCGGATGACCTTGCGTAAATGAGGGGGCGGCCGCAGATGACACTCACGGGTCGGCAGGACTCAAAATCAACGTCGTCATCGCGAGGCCGCCATCAGGCGGCCGTGGCGATCCAGGGGCGGCGGGCACCGAGCGAGCGGCCCCTGGATTGCTTCGTCGCGTCGCTCCTCGCAATGACGGGAGAAAGCTGAATGCCTTGCAGGGCCATCGCACCGCTCGTTTCCCCTGCTCACCCCTCCCCTAAAAATCCTGCCGGATTTTTAGACCTTCCCACAGGGGGAGGGTGAGACAGATGAGAGGGCCTGTGGCAGGTTGCACCGCATGACGGAAATCGACATGCGCGACAACCGCTGGGACTTCTGGATCGACCGGGGCGGCACCTTTACCGATGTGATCGGCAAGGCGCCGGACGGAAGCCTGCGGGCGATGAAGCTTCTCTCCGAGAATCCGGAGCACTACGAGGATGCGGCACTGCAAGGCATCCGCGACCTGCTCGGCGTGGCGGCGGGCGAACCGCTGCCCGCAGGACGCATCGGCGCGGTGAAGATGGGCACGACCGTCGCGACCAATGCCCTGCTGGAGCGCAAGGGCGACCGGACGCTTCTCCTGACGACGCACGGCTTCCGCGATGCGCTGGCCATCGGCTATCAGGCAAGACCGCATCTCTTCCGCCTCAAGATCGAAAAACCCGAACAGCTTTATGAGCGCGTGACGGAGGTGAGCGAACGCGTGACGGCGGAAGGCGAGGTTCTGACGCCGCTCGACCGCGAGGAGACGCGGCGCGCGCTTCAAAGCGCCTTCGATGCAGGCATCCGCTCTGTCGCCATCTCTTTCCTGCATGGCTACCGCCATCCCGCGCATGAAAGGACGGCGGGCGAGATCGCGCGCGAAATCGGGTTCACGCAGATTTCGCTCGGGCACCGCGTGAGCCCCCTCATCAAATTCGTCTCGCGCGGCGACACGACGGTCGTCGACGCCTATCTCTCGCCGCTGCTGCGGCGCTATGTGGACCGCATCGCGGATGCCATCGGAACGAAGGATGCCGGGACGCGGCTCTTCTTCATGCAGTCTTCCGGCGGGCTCACCGACGCGGCCCTCTTTCAGGGCAAGGATGCGATCCTGTCCGGACCGGCGGGCGGCATTGCCGGCGCGGCTGCGACGGCGACGCAGGTGGGGTTCGCGCGCGTCATCGGCTTCGACATGGGCGGCACCTCGACGGA
>JAGUWA010000228.1 GCA_020062605.1 Parvibaculum sp.
CGGGCGCGCCTTCGTCTGGGGCGAGGCGCGACATCCCGACGGCCGCATCCGCCGCGCGCGGCTCGAAACGCCGGAACCGCATGTCTATTCGGCGGAGACAGCGATCCTCATTGCGCGGCGTGTGCTGGCGGGCGCGGCGAAGCCGGGCTACCAGCTTCCCTCGACCGTGGCGGGGGCCGCGCTTGTCGAGGGGATACCGGGCGTCGCCTGGCACGAAATTCTCGAACGCGCCGAGGAGACGACCGCCGAGGACGGACGTCCCGTCGCGCCGGCCGCGGAGCCCGAAAGGGCCTGAGGGTCTATTCTTCGCCGCTCGTCCAGCGTTCCCACAGCTTGTCGGTGCATTCGCGCGCGGTCATCTGGCTCGTGACGAGCCGCATCGAGCTTTCCATTGCCTCCGGCACCTCGTCCGGGTCGTTGCCGACGAGGCCGGCGAGCGGCCCATAGGCCTCATGCGCCATGTCCTTCGCAAGCATGCGGCAGGGATCGACCTCGCCGTAATAGACGACGGGAATGGCGGCCGCGATGGCGACGAGCAGGATCAGTCCGAGGATGAGGCGCATGAGGGTTTCCTGTACGGGGTTCAGTGGACGCCGGTGCCGCGCTCGGGCAGGTCGGGCATGCCCATGGAGCCGGACCGTCCGCGGATGGTGCAGGCGTTGTAGCCGGCCTTCCAGCCCGCGCGGTAGGCCTCGCTCGACTTCCAGGCTTCATCGTCGCGGGTGACCGTGGACGGATCGCCCGGCACTTCCGAAGTGGCGCTCCAGCAGCCATCCGAATGACCGGCCTTGTAGGCGGGATCGTCCTCGAATTCGCTGCGGCCGAGGCCGCAGGCGGCAAGGGCGAAGGCGAGGAAAAGGATGGGCAGAAGGGCGAAACGGCGCATGAGGCTTGTGTCCTGCGGCTCGGTGAGGCGACGGGCAGGATAAGGCGGGGGCGGCGGAACCGCAAATCGGGGGCCGCATGCTTTACGCGCCGTTAACGGCGCGGGTGCTCCAATGGGGCAGGAAACCAACCGGACGGACGAAATGGCGCTCAAAGGCTACAGGACGGCGGAAGGCGAAAGCCTGAGCGCCCATGACCGCGACGCCGTGCTGCGGCGCCTCGCGGACCTCGCGCTGCTGCCGTCCTCTCTCGTTTCGCCGCAGGAGCGCAGCCTCCTCGATACGATGCTGGCCTCGCTCGCGACGCGGCTCGACCCGCAGATGCGGATGCGCCTGGCCGAGCGCCTTGCCCAGCATGTCGAGGCGCCCCGGGAACTCGCGCTTGCGCTCGCGCTCGACGGCATCGACATCGCCTGGGTGCTGCTCGCGGAGGGCTCGCCCCTGAAGGGCGGCGACCTCATTCATGTCGCCCGCGAAGGCGACACCCGGCATCGCGAGATGCTCGCGCATCGCAAGGACCTGCCGAGCGCCGTCTCCGACGTTCTCATCGAAATGGGCGATACGGCGCTTGCCTGCCGCCTCCTCGAAAACCGCACGGCGCAGCTTTCCTACCGGGGCATCGAAACGCTCGCCCGGCGAAGCGCGTCCGAACCGGAATTGCAGACGCCGGTACTGGCAAGGCCGGAACTGACGGTGCGTCTGGCCCACCTCATGTTCTGGTGGGTGCCGGCCGCGCTGCGTCTGGAAATTCTCAACCGCTTCACGGTCGAGCGCCGTCACATCCACTCGGCGATGGAAGACATGATCGACGGCGTGGTGGCGGGCGACCCCGTGCTCGAAGGAGCGCTGTCGCTGGTCCGCAAGCCGCTTCCGATCGACAAGCAGCGCCTCGCGAGGCTCTTCTCGAACCAGGGGCCGGACAGGGCGGATTTGCTTTCGAGCGGGCTGGCGGCCGCAACCCATGTGCGGCCGGAAACGATGTTCCGTATACTGAACGATCACGGCGGCGAGCCGCTCGCGATTTTCGCGAAGGCCGTGTCGATGAACCGCAAGGAATTCGGCGATCTCATCGTCGCGGCGGTCGACCTGCGCCAGGGCGGATTGCCGACCAAAAAGGACCTCGAACGGATCGGCGAGCTTTTCGACTCGATCTCGACGGACCGGGCGGACTTTGCGCTTCGCGTCTGGGATGCGGCTTTTGCCAGCGAGGTCGCCCTGGGCGGCGTCAGCGTCGCCGAAGCCTGATCGTCACTCCGCCGCGCTCTGCGGCGACCAGTAGACTTCCTCTTCCGGCTCGACACGCGGTGGCGCCGCCGTGAAACGGAAGCCCGGTCCCGAAACGATTTCCTCGAGTTCGCGACGCGCCTGACGCGCCGTGCCCATGATATCGCCTTCCGCGCGGTCGATGAGATCGAGCACCGCGCGCGCCCCTTCGAGGATGTCGCCGAGCCAGTCCTCCGCATGAGGTTCCTGCGCCTTC
>JAGUWA010000262.1 GCA_020062605.1 Parvibaculum sp.
CGCCCGTGACCAGCGCCACCTTGCCGCTTACCCGTCCCATGTTTCTCTCCCGGAAGCTTCTTATGGTTGATGTCTGAGTCTTAGGGTAAGAGCCCTAGACAGGCAACGCCTCACCCCATCCCGGCCTTCCCGGCAAATGCGGACTTGTGAAGAAATATACCACAGTCTATTTTTGTCCCGAGGAGACCACCGAGCCAATGACAAGACTTCTGAAATCGAAAGCAGCGCCAAGGGCGGAAGACACCCCGCGCCGATCCAGCAAGAAAGAGCGCACGCGGCAGGAAATCTACCGCTCCGCGATGCGGCTTTTTGCCGAGAGCGATTATGACAAGGTGACCATCGAGGAGATCTGCTCAGCAGCCGGGATCGCCAAAGCGACCTTTTTCCTCCATTTCCCCGGCAAGTCCGCGCTCATTGCCGCCTTCAACGAAGAAGTGACGCGCTCGCTCGCCGAACGGCTCGCTGGCTACGAGGGAAGCGCGGAGGAGGAACTGCTCCTGCTCGTTTCGGTTCTTCGCGACGCCTGGGAGCTGAACGCGCCGGTGATGCACAAGATGCTGAGCGACTTCCTGGACCAGCCCGCGCTTGTCAGCAAGGCGGCCCTCGTGAACGAAAGCGTGCTCGATCTCGTGACCCGGATCGTCGAGCGCGGCCAGAAGCGTGGCGAATTCACGACCGGCTGTCCGCCGGAAATGGCCGCCATCGCGCTTGTTGCGGCATGGAGCGCCTTCACCGCCTGGTGGCTCCAGAACCCCGAATCGGACACGGACGAAATCAACCGTGGCCTTCTCGAATTCCAGCTCAACGGTCTCAGGAAGAAGACATGAAAGAACGAAGAGGACGGCATCTGAGCTATGGACAAAAGGGCCGCCCGGCGGTCCGATAAGGCCAGACGACATTCACAGATTGAGGAAACGCAACCATGGCAGGACAGAAAATGCGGTTCGGCGCCTTTATCGCGCCGTTCCATCCGCTCAACGAAAACCCCACCCTCGCACTCGAGCGCGACATCGAACTCGTCCAGCTGATGGACAAGCTCGGCTATGATGAGGCATGGATCGGCGAGCACCATTCGGCGGGCTACGAGCTGATCGCCAGCCCCGAACTCTTCATCGCCACCGTCGCCGAGCGCACACGCAACATCAAGCTGGGCACCGGCGTCTCCTCGCTCCCCTATCACCACCCGTTGATGCTTGCCGACCGTATCAACCAGCTCGACCACATCACGCGGGGCCGCGTGATGCTGGGCGTGGGCCCCGGCTCGCTTCCCTCCGATGCCTTCATGATGGGCATTACGGTGGCGAAACAGCGCGACATGATGGACGAAGCGCTCGACGTAATCGTTCCCTTGCTGCGCGGCGAAAAGGTGACGGCGAAGACGGACTGGTTCGAACTGAAGGACGCGCAGCTCCAGATGACGCCCTGGTCGCGCCCCTCCGTCGAAATCGCGGTTGCAAGCCAGGTCTCGCCCACCGGCGCAACGGCCGCCGGCCGCCACGGCCTCGGCCTGCTCTCGATCGGCGCGACCTCGGCGGGCGGCTTCAACGCGCTCTCATCGAACTGGGCGATCTGCGAGGATACCGCCAAGGACAATGGCAAGACGATCGACCGCAGCCAGTGGCGCCTCGTCGGCCCGGTTCACATCGCTGAGGACACGGGAAAAGGCGCGCGAGAACGTGCGCTTCGGCCTCGAACAGTGGCTCTACTATTTCCGCGAAGTCGCGGCGCTGCCGCTCGCGCCGACAGACGGTTCCGACCCGGTGGATGCGCTGATCGCTTCCGGCATGGCCGTGATCGGCACACCGGACGACGCCATTGCGCAGATCGAACGCCTGCAGCAGCAGTCGGGCGGCTTTGGCTGCTTCATGCAGCTCGCGCATAACTGGGCGAACTGGGAGAACACCAGGCACTCCTACGAGCTCATGGCACGCTACGTTTTCCCGAAGTTCCAGCAGCTCAACGACAATCGCGAGGCCTCGCTCAACTGGGCGCGCGACAATCGTCCGGAATTCATGGGCCAGGCGATGATGGCGGTCGGCAGCCGCGTCGCGCAGCATGTCGAGAAGAAGGGCTCGGAGAACATCCGCCCCGAAATCCTTGCGGCGATGGGCCTCGACAAGAAGGCCGACGCCGCCGAATAGGGCGCTGAACCCGAATGCAGAAAGGGCGGCTCGAAAGAGCCGCCCTTTTTTGGTTCGCGGTTCGCGATTGCGCTAGAGCAGATCACGATGAGACGGAATCGCCTTGCGATCCCGTCTCATCGTGAAAATCTGCTCGTCGCTTATAGTCTGGACCGTTTTCCGAACCGGC
>JAGUWA010000099.1 GCA_020062605.1 Parvibaculum sp.
AAGGGCTGCGGGTCGAACTCGCTCGCGAATTCGAGGATTTCTTCCTTCGTCACGTGCTTGCGGCCGAATTCGACCGTTTCGCCGACGGGGAAATCTTCCCAGTAATATTTCGGTTCCGGCCTCGCCATTCACCCTCCGCACGCATCGCCCCAAAGCCGGGGACTATTTATTTTGCGACTCGATTTCGTCCGTCCTGCCGGCCTGGCGAAACCGGGAGTTAATTTCCTTCATCGCGTGGCCGGCGTCATTTGTAACAGTTCAATGACATTTCGATGACGGTCGCCGCTGTTTATCCCCGTTTTCGCTCCCGGGAGAAACTTGTCCCCGGCCGCCGGAACCTGTGCCGTGATGGCCTCATGTTCCTCAATTCGCGAAGCGGAAATGCATCACATCGCCGTCATGAACCACGTAGTCCTTGCCCTCGAGACGCATCTTGCCTGCGTCCTTCGCGCCCTGTTCTCCGCCCAGCGATATGTAGTCGTCATAGGAGATCGTCTCTGCACGGATGAACCCTTTTTCGAAGTCCGTGTGAATGACGCCTGCAGCGGCAGGTGCGCGCGTCCCGCGCGTGATCGTCCATGCGCGCGTTTCCTTCGGGCCCACCGTGAAATAGGTGATGAGGTCGAGCAGCGCATAGCCGGCGCGGATGAGACGCGACAGTCCAGGCTCGTGGAGCCCCAGCGTTTCGAGATATTCGTCGCGGTCGGCCGGCGGCAATTGCGCCAGTTCCTCCTCGATGCGCGCGGAGATCACGACCCATTGCGCGCCTTCGGCCTTCGCTTTCTCTTCGACGAGCTTCGAATATTCGTTGCCCGTCGCGGCGGAAGCCTCATCCACGTTGCAGACATAGAGCACGGGCTTCGAGGTGAGGAGGTTCAATCCTTCCCACGCCTTCATGTCGTCGTCGGCGATCTTGTTTTCGGCGGTCGCGATGCGGGCGGGCTTTCCTTCTCGCAGGTAGCCAAGCGCGATGTTCATCAGTTCGACCTGCTGCTTTGCCTCCTTGTCGCCGCCCTTCGCCTTTTTTTCGCTCGCGACGACGCGCTTTTCGAGGCTGTCGAGATCGGCGAGCATCAGTTCCGTCTCGACGATCTCGGCGTCGGCCAGCGGGTCGATGCGGTTCTCGACATGGGTGATGTCGTCGTCCACGAAGCAGCGCAGCACATAGGCGACCGCGTCCACTTCGCGAATGTTCGCGAGGAACTGGTTGCCGAGGCCTTCGCCCTTCGACGCGCCTTTCACGAGGCCGGCGATGTCGACGAAGGTAAGCCGCGTCGGAATGATTTCCTTGCTCTTTGCGACGTTGCAGAGCTTGTCGAGACGCGGGTCCGGCACTGCCACCTCACCGACATTCGGTTCGATCGTGCAGAAGGGATAGTTCGCGGCCTGCGCGCTCGCCGTCTGCGTCAGCGCGTTGAAAAGCGTGGACTTGCCGACATTGGGCAGTCCGACGATGCCGCATTTGAAACCCATGATCTAACTCTCTCCGTCGCTGTCTTTTGTCTTCGGGTCTTTTGTCTTCTGCTTCTTTTCCGGCTCGGGATTGAGGGCCAGATGCACCTTGTTCGCGAAGGTTGCGTCCTTTCCCTCGGCGAGAAGAGGCGCCGCATCCGCGATCGCGTCGAGCATGGGTTCGACCCATGCCGCGTCCGCTTTAGCGAAGTCGCCGAGCACATGGCTCATCACGCGTTCCTTCACACCGGGATGGCCGATGCCGATCCGTACACGGCGGAAATCGGGGCCGATATGCGCGGCGATGGAGCGGATGCCGTTGTGACCCGCCGCGCCGCCGCCCGTCTTCACGCGAATCTTGCCAGCGTCCAGGTCGAGTTCGTCGTAGAAGACGACGACGTCCGCGGGCGTCAGCTTGTAGAAGCGCATCGCCTCGCCAACGGCGCGGCCGCTTTCGTTCATGTAGGTCGTGGGCTTCAGCACGATCGCCTTTTCGCCACCAAGCGTGCCTTCGCAGACGATGCCTTGAAAGCGCGCGCGGGGCGGCGAAAAGGAATGGCGGCGAACGATCTCGTCCGCCGCCATGAATCCGACATTGTGCCTGTTCCGCGCGTATTTCTCGCCCGGATTTCCAAGACCGACGAGCAGGATCATCGCCGCCTCCTTTCAGGCAGCGAAGGTCAGCCTTCCTTTTCGGAAGACTCTTCTTCGCCCTTGCCTTCGGCCTTCTCTTCCGCCTTGGCTTCGTTGTCCGCGGAGACGACGGCAGCCGGGGCGGCGATGGTCGCGATGGTGAAGTCGCGGTCCGTGATGGTCGGCGTCACCTTCGACGGCAGCTTCACCGCCGAGATGTGGATCGAGTCACCCATCTGGTATCCCGTGAGGTCGATGTCGAGCTGTTCGGGGATCGCGTCGGCCGGGCAGTTGAGTTCGACTTCATGGCGCACGATGTTCAGCACACCGCCGGCCTTGATGCCGGGGGAGGCTTCGTGGTTGTGGAAGTGCACGGGCACGTCCACCACGATGGTCGCGTTCTTGCCGAGACGCAGAAAGTCGACATGGATGATGAAGTCGCGCACCGGTTCGAACTGCACGTCGCGGGGAATGACGCGTTCCGTCTTGCCGCCGATCTCGACGTCGAGCACATGGCTCATGAAAGTTCCGGTCTGGTAGAGCGCGGAGACTTCCTTGTAACCGACATGGATCAGTTCGGGGGTCTTCTTCTCGCCATAGATCACGGCGGGGACGCGGCCTTCGCGGCGGAGCGAACGGACAGCCCCCTTGCTGCCTTTTTCGCGCGCCTCGGCCTTGAGCGTCTGGGTCTCGGCCATAGCAATTTCTCCAATAAAAACGGGGCCTTAGAGGCCCGCGTGCATAGCCCGCAAGTCTCCTCCAGGGGTGTGGAAGTGCGGGATCGCGCGCCTTATAGCGCCTGGGGCGCCAAAACTCAACCGGCGAGGGAAAGGGAAGGGGTGAGAGGCCTAGTCGAAAAGGCTCGAAACCGAGCGTTCCTCGGCGGTCCGGCGCATGGCTTCGCCGATCAGGGGGGCGATCGAGACGACGCGGATGTTGTGGCTTACACGAACGGCTTCGGTCGCCTGGATCGAGTCCGTGATCACGAGCTCCTTGAGCTTGGAGGCAGAAACGCGGGCGACGGCGCCGCCCGACAGCACGCCATGCGTGACATAGGCGGAGACTTCCGTCGCGCCTGCCTTCAGGAGAGCATCGGCCGCGTTGCAAAGCGTGCCGGCGCTGTCGACGATGTCGTCGACGAGGATGCAGGAACGGCCGCTCACATCGCCGATGATGTTCATGACTTCGGACTCGCCCGCCCGTTCGCGGCGCTTGTCGACGATGGCGAGGTCGGCGCCGATGCGCTTTGCGATGGCGCGGGCGCGCACCACGCCGCCGACGTCCGGCGAGACGACCATCACACCGTTGCTCGTCTTGTAGTGCTGTTCGATGTCGCGGGTCAGCACCGGCGCGGCGAAGAGGTTGTCGGTCGGAATGTCGAAAAAGCCCTGGATCTGACCGGCATGGAGATCGAGGGTGAGGACGCGGTCCGCGCCCGCCGTCGTGACGAGATTGGCGACGAGCTTCGCGGAGATCGGCGTGCGGGCGCCGGGTTTCCGGTCCTGACGCGCATAGCCGAAATAGGGGATCACCGCCGTGATGCGCCGTGCTGAGGCGCGGCGGAGAGCGTCCTGAATGATCAGGAGTTCCATCAGGTGGTCGTTCGCGGGGTAGGAGGTCGACTGGATCACGAAGACGTCCTCGCCGCGGACGTTCTCCTGAATTTCCACGAAGACTTCCATGTCGGCGAAGCGGCGGACGACGGATTTCGTGAGGGGCAGGTTCAGATAGGCGGCAATCGCTTCGGCAAGCGCCCTGTTGGAATTGCCCGCTACGAGTTTCATTCCGAGACCCCTGCCATCACCTGAGCTCCGCGCCGATGCGGCGGGAGCCCATGCCCCAATCTGAAATCGCCGCCCGGACATGACGATCCGGTGACGGCGCGAGCGCGTTTTAACAAGGGGTCCACCCCCTGTAAACATGCAACTCGTATCCGGATTTCGCGTATTTTCTGCGTCCTGCGAGCATCACGAGTTGGCCGCCACGGGATAGGAGGGCCCCTGAAGGACCGAGAGAATACCCTCGGCCGCCGCTTCTGCGGCGGTTCGGGCCACCTCTTCCCATCGCCCGGCAATGCGCGCGGCGTCGAGCGCGTTGCGCTGCTCGATTTCGCCGAGAAGGCTGCCGTCTTCGGATTTCACGAGCCAGTGGATCGAGA
This sequence comes from Parvibaculum sp., assembly GCA_020062605.1. Lineage (GTDB taxonomy): Bacteria > Pseudomonadota > Alphaproteobacteria > Parvibaculales > Parvibaculaceae > Parvibaculum. The sequence continues at coordinate 4,244 of JAGUWA010000099.1, forward strand.
CGTCCGTCAGTCCATCGGAGCGCGATGCGGTAACGACGCTGCCCTCGACACGATACTGCCCGTCCGGAATCCAGGTTGCCGTTCTGACGCGGTGCGAGAGGGTAGCGTCGAGTTCGCTTGCAAGGGCGTTCGCGCCATCTCCCGGAGCGGGCGAGACCGACACGTTGAAACGGGTGGCAGGTTCCACCACGGGTGCCGTTCCGGAAATGCCGCCGGTCACGATCGGGGCGGCGCTGCTCTCCGCCATTGTTTCTTCTGCCGCGAAAGTGCCGGCGTACCAGCTTGTGATCCTGCCGGCCGTCGCCGCCGCGAAACGCCTGAGGTCTTCGGCGCCGACCGAATCCCACGCGCTGCCCGGCTTCCCCCGCTCCGGCAGCACAGCATCGTTCACCACACGCTGCAGCCGTTCGCCCTTTTCGTTGCCAATGTCGATGACGGCGACGACATAGGTGCCATCCTCGCGTTCCCCCGCGCCTATGGCGCCGGTCACATCGAAGACGCGTGCATTCTCGCCGCCTGCGGACAGGCTGATGCGAAGCGCTTCTTCCTTCAACATTTCCGAGAAAAGGCTGGCCCCGGTCGCCGGAACGCCGTTCAGGGCTGATACGTCGACCTTCAATGCCGCAACCTGCCGTGTTTCGGCCTTCGGGGCGTCCTGCCTCGCCGGCTTGCCGGATGCGGTATCGTCCGCGCAGGCTGCCATGGCGAAAATGGCGATGGCGGTGCCGACGCGCAGTTTGCGTGCGCCTGCCTTCTGCCAGTTGCCGCTGGATGGCTCTTTCGCCGTTTGCACTGCCGGTCCGTCCCGCTACCCGCTGCCCCGTGGCGCGGCCTTGTCAGCGGCGAAGTTTAACGCGATTCGGGAAAAAGATGCCGCCGGTATGGCGTTCCGAGAATCAGTCCCGGAGCATCACGGCCGATATCTGGCGGCCATAGTCCGGTTCCTTGCGGTGTGTTGTGCGGCGATAGGAGAAGAACCGCTTCGGTTCCCTGTATGTGCAATGGCCCATTACGGCGATTGTGCCGATATCGGCCGCCTTGAGGCGTGCTTCGGCATAGCCGGGAAGATCGAACATGAAGTGCCCCTCGTTCGCGGAGGGCGCAAACCACCCGTCATTTGCGGCGTCGGCCTTCATAAACCGGTCCCGGAAATCGGAGCCCACTTCATAGGCATCCTTCGAGATGCAGGGGCCGATTGCGGCGACGATGCGGCTTCGCTCCGCTCCGAGACGGATCATCGCATCCACGGTTGCTTCCAATACGCCGCCGATCGCACCCTTCCAGCCGGCATGAGCGGCACCGATCACATGGGCCTTCTCGTCGGCGAAAAGCACGGGCGCGCAGTCGGCGGTCAGGATGCCAAGAGCAATCCGGGGTTCGGCCGTCACCATGGCGTCCGCCTGCGGCGCGGTGTCGGGGATCCAGGGTTCCGTCACCACCGCGACATCCGGACTGTGTACCTGATAGACCGTCAGCAGCTTCTCCGGTTCGGCGCCGAGTTTAAGCGCAACGCGGGCGCGGTTTTCGCGCACGCGTTCGCTGTCGTCGTTCGAGCCGTACCCGCAATTGAGTGACGCATAAATATCCTTCGACACACCGCCTTCGCGCGTGAAGAAGCCGTGCCGAACCCGGGAAAGAACGTCGAAAGGCTTCGCCTTCAACATGCAAATTTCCTTCAAGCGAAACCGGCCGGCAGAGTGCTGCCGTGCGGCGTGATCCCCAGCACCTTGAAAAGGCTGCCCATCTCATGCGCGCCGGTCAACCTTTGCCGCGCTCGCTCGATGTCCTCTCTTTGCGAGGCCGTCGCATTGCGTGACAGCGCTTCCGCTCGTCCGTCGATGCCAAGCGCCGTCAGGAAGGCGCCTTGCTCGACGGGGCCATGCGCATCGGCCCCGCCCGCGCGGATTGCGTGAGCGAGCGTTTCGAAATCGACATGAGTGGTGAGGTCGGCGGTGCCCGGCGCTTCGAAGGGATTGGCGTATTCGTGGTTCTTCACCGCCTGCAGCGTATCGCCGGTGGCGCTTTTCGCGTGACCGTAGTCGATCACGAGAGCCGCGCCGCCATGCGATGCAATGCGGGAGGCGATCTCTTCCGCGATGGCTGTACTCGCGGGCGAGATTTCGGCAGTCTCGCCCTCGGCCGCATCGCGCGTGGCTGCAGGAAGCGCCGCGTCGCTCGCAAGCGGTACGGGCGCAAGCACTGGCACGAGGCGTTCGCCGTCGAGCCCGACATAACGCTCGCACCAGCCTTGCTTCGTGCGCTGGTACTGTGTCACCGGCAGGGCGTCGAAGAATTCATTGGCGATGAGGAAGAGGGGCAGGGGCGGCAGGGTGGCGATGCTGTCGTGCCACGTCGCATGCGGTATGCGGGCTTTCTGCGCGTCGCGGAGCACGGGGCTCGTTTCGACGAAATGAACCTCCGCCGCATCCCTCATGCCGGGAACGCTGCCGACTGCACGCAGGAGGTCGGACATCAATGTGCCTCGCCCGGGACCGAGTTCGGCGATGGCGATGCGTTTCGGTGCGCCTTGTCTCAGCCATTGGTCGGCGAGCCATAGTCCGATCAGCTCGCCGAACATCTGACTGATCTCCGGCGCGGTCGTGAAGTCGCCTTTCGCGCCGAAGGGGTCACGGGTCATGTAGTAGCCGTGATCGGGATGACCCAGGGCAAGCGCCATGAAGTGGGAAAGGGGAATTGGCCCCGTCTCCTCGATCAGCCGGGCAATGTGCTGCGCGAGAGCGTTTTCCGTCATTTCCGCTTCGTTTTAGCGGCCGCGGCCTTCCGCGCGAAGTGCCATGTGAGCGCCGCGCCGGCGAGCGCCATCGGTATCGAGAGGGCCATGCCCATGGTGAACCAGCCGCCGAAGAGGTAGCCGATCTGTTGATCGGGTTCCCGAAAAAACTCGACTGCCGTGCGGGCAAGGCCGTAGCCGCAAACGAATGCGCCGGTTACCACGCCGGGTTTCTTCAACGCATCGAAGCGGTGGGTCAGCACCCTCAGCACGACGAAAAGAAGGATACCTTCAAGGGCAGCTTCGTAGAGTTGGCTCGGGTGGCGCGGCAGGGGGCCTCCCGTGGGGAAGATGATGCCCCAAGGCGCATCTGTCACGCGGCCCCAGAGTTCCGCATTGACGAAGTTCGCGATGCGGCCAAAGAAAATACCGATCGGGACGGCGGCGCTGACGAGATCAAGCAGCGAGAGAAACGGGATATTGCGGGCGCGCGCGAAAAGAAACATCGCTACGAGAACGCCGAAGGCGCCACCGTGAAAACTCATGCCGCCTTGCCAGACGTAGAAGATTTCAAGCGGATGTGCGGCGAAGTAGGCCGGGTTGTAGACGAGGACATAGCCGATCCGCCCGCCGAGGATGACGCCAAGCGCTGCCCAGAGAAGCACATCGTCGGCGATGACGCGGGTGACGGGCGAGGGGCCATTCCAGAGCCGCGGCGTTTCGGCGAGCGCGATCACATACCGCCAGCCGAGGATCAGGCCTGCGATATAGGCGAGCGCGTACCAGCGGATGGCGAAGGGGCCAATCTCGATCAATACGGGGTCGATGTCGGGAAAGGGCATGTGGCTCCAGCCTTGGAACTCGGGAACATGTGTTCCCGGTCGATGGCGCGCTAGTTTGGCTTCCGGACGGGTCCTGTCAAGGAAGGCGGCGCTCCGCCGCAGGCCGCGGGGTTCGCTTTTCGCTGGCGAGGCGCTATCTTCCTCGCTGAAGCCGCAAGCGGAGTATTCCCATGACCCAGACCCAGAACCGTATCTTCGACGAGCTCGGCCGCCTTTTCACCAATGCCGCCGGAGCGGCACAGGGTGTGCGCCAGGAGATCGAGACGGTTCTGCGCGGGCAGGCGGAGCGGCTCATCGCCGACATGGACCTCGTGACGCGCGAGGAGTTCGAGGCCGTGCGTGCCATGGCCCAACTCGCGCGGGAAGAAAATGAAGCGCTGAAGGCACGCATCGAGGCGCTTGAGGCCGCCAAGGCCCCCAGAGCCGCCGCCGCGAAGAAGGGCGCCCGGAAAGCGGCCGACGAAGACGACGATCCGACGGCGCCCGGCCCCGAAGGCGATACG
>JAGUWA010000299.1 GCA_020062605.1 Parvibaculum sp.
CGCTGCCGAGCGGCGGCTCGAGCGTCGTCTCCGCGAAGTTGCGCGGCTGGCCTTTCGCATCCCGGCCCGTCCAGTAGTGCTTCGGCAGAACGGGCAGCTGCCCGACGATCTGCGGCAGCTCGCGATTGCCGGTCTGGTTGAAGGTGAAAGTCACTTCGTGAGTGGCGGTCTTCTCCGCCTTCACCACATTGGCGTAATAGGCGTTGTAGAAGGGATGGCTCTTCTTCAACGTCTCGAAGGTCCAGACGACGTCATCCGGCGTCACCGGCTTGCCGTCATGCCACTTCGCCTGCGGGCGCAGCGTGTAGGTGACGGAGGAATAGTCCTTCGGATGACGGACGCTTTCGGCGACGAGCCCGTATTCGGAAGCCGGCTCATCGAGGCTCGACGTCATCAGCGTATCGTATATGTAGTTGAGGCCCATCGCCGGCTGGCCCTTGACGATGAAGCCGTTCAGGCTGTCGAAGGTTCCGAAGGCGCCATAGCGCAGCATGCCGCCTTTCGGCGCTTGCGGGTTCACATAGTCGAAGTGCCGGAAGCCGGGCGCGTATTTGAGTTCGCCGAAGAGCGAGGAGCCGTGCCTCGGGATCGTGGGGTCGAAATTCTCCGCCTCGACCGCCTGCGTGACAATTTCGTTTGGCCGTTCCGATGCTTCGCGAGCGGGGTCCGCGGAGGCTTCGCTTGCCGTCCGGTCCTCGGTCTGCGCGGCGGCGGGGCGCGCCATATCGGCATCGCGATCCGGCGCGCTGTCGCCTGCGAAAAAGAAAATTGCCGCAATCACCAGAATGATGATGGCCGCACCGGCAAGGACCGGTTTGGTCATGAAACCACGCACACTCATTCTCCCTCTTGCCCGGCGCGGGGCGCCGGACATATCGGGCCGCCGTGCCGCGCCCCCTCGATGGCTTCTTATTGTGACCTCTTTTAGACGTTTTGGGCCATTAAAACAAAGTCATCCGGGCGAACGCGGCGGGTGAGCGGGGTACAAAAAACGCGCCCGGATTGCTCCGGGCGCGTTCATGAACCTGTGTGCCTCTCCATCGAGACCACCCTCCCCCTGTGGGAGGGTCAAACCGTCGAAGACGGTTTGGGGAGGGGTAAGCGAGGGAAACGGAAGGCGAGTCATTTGCCGATAGCGGAGACCCCCTCCCCGAAATTCGTTTCGCTGGCGCTCCACGAATTTCGACCCTCCCACAGGGGGAGGGTGGGAAGAGACGCATCGAACGCCGCACCTCGCAATTGTTTCCATGAAACGGTGAGCCGGGCACAAAGAAAACGCGCCCGGATTGCTCCGGGCGCGTTCTGGAAACCTCATGCTGCTGAGGGCTTATTCGGCCGCGGGCGCTTCCGCCTCGGCGGGTGCAGCTTCCTCGGCCGGTGCCGCTTCTTCGGCCGGTGCCGCTTCTTCGGCCGGTGCCGCTTCCTCGGCCGGCGCCTCGGGCAGCGGCTGGTTCGAGCCGAGCGAGTTCAGATAGACGAGAAGGTCGGCGCGCTCCTGCGGCTTCTTGATGCCGGCGAAGCTCATCGCCGTGCCCGGGATGTAGCCGCGCGGATCGGCGACGAAGTGGTCGAGTTCCTCGAAGGTCCAGGTCTGGGAAGACCTCTCCTGCATGGCAGAGGAATAGGCGAAGCCGGCCATGTGAGCGTGCTTCGCGCCGACGATGCCATAAAGGTTCGGGCCGATACGCGCCGCGCCGCCTTCTTCGAAGGTATGGCAGGCGGTGCACTTCTTGGCCGCCTTCTCGCCGCGGCCGATATCGGCCTGCGCGAGCAGCGTCGCCAGCGGAACTTCCTTGGGGGCCTCAGCCGCCTCGCCGCCGCCTTCGCCGCCCTCTTCGAGCGCCGCCACGGCATAGGCCTGCGGATTGGCTTCTTCCGTCTCGTAGAGCGTCTCGGCGAGAATGGACACGGCAAGAATGAAGAGGACGGAGCCGAGCACCGCGCCTGCAAACTTGTTGAATTCGAAAGAGTCCATAAGCTCCTGCTCCGGCCGGTTCGTGATGTGGTGATCGGGTAGCCAGGACGGCTGAACAGGCAAAAAATGCGCGTTTCCGCCAATTAGCGAGGCCCCCGCGGAATTGGCGCGGAGATTAGCCGCTTCCGCCGTTGCGCCGCAAGCCGTATAAGTGCGCCAAATCCGCGTGTATCAAGGAAAAATGCACAGCCGTGGCGCAGCGGGGCACTCGCGGCGGGGCACCGGGCTCGCGGTTCCGGCAAGGGTTGCGGCGA
>JAGUWA010000208.1 GCA_020062605.1 Parvibaculum sp.
GCCGCACGCCGACCGTCAGCGCCGCGCCGATCGCGCCGAGAAAGCTCAAAGCGGGCGTGCCGATCAGCATGGCGAGGATGAGCGGCGGATAGGCCTCCCCCGGCAGGTTGAGCATCAGTCCGAGCAGCGGCGCCGCAACGACGAGCGGCAGGCCGGTCGTGAGCCAGTGACCGAGCGCCTTCGCGACCACGATGAGCTCGAGCGGCAGGAGGCCCATGGTGAGGAGATCGAGCGAGCCGTCCTCGTAATCGGCCTGGAAAAGCCGGTCGAGCGTGAGCAGCGCGGCGAGAAGCAGCGCCACCCACAGCATCCCCGGCGCAACTTTCGCCAGCAATTCCCGGTCCGGCCCGATCCCGAAGGGCAGCAACGTTATGACGACGAAGAAGAAGAAGACGGCCATGCCGCCGCCGCCGCCGAGCCGCACGGCAAGGCGAAGATCGCGGGCGAGAAGGGCGAGGAAGGCGCGCGTCATGCCTTGGCCTCCGCGCCGAGCCGGAGCTGCTTCGTCTCGCCGAGACCGAGATCGAGATGCGTTGCCGCGACGATCATGCCGCCTTGGGCGAGATGCGAACTCATCAGCGCCACGAGCCGCCCAACGCTTGCGGCATCGAGCGCGACGGTGGGCTCGTCGAGGAGCCATATGGGGCGCGGCACCGCGATGAGGCGGGCGAGAGACAACCGCCGCCGCTGCCCGGCGGAGAGATAGGCGGCGGGGAGATCGGCGAGATGGGCGAGACCCAGCGCTTCGAGCGCCGTATCGGCTCCCTCCGGAATGCTGCCGAGATATGTCCGCCAGAAGGAGACCGTCTCCATGGCCGTCATGGAGGGCTTCAGCGCATCGAGATGACCGACATAATGCGCCTGCTCGCCGAGGCTCAGCTCTGGATCGCCGCCCTCGAATGCCACCACGCCATGCGCCACGTCGAGAAGACCGGCGAGCTGCCTGAGCAGGCTCGATTTGCCCGCGCCGTTCGGTCCCGTCAGCACCAGCGCCTCACCGCCCTTGAGCGAAAAGGAGAGGCCCTCGAAAACGAGGCGGCCGCCGCGCTCGCAGGCGAGATCGCGAACCGAAAGCGAAAGCTCAGATATCGTCAAAACGTCCGCCCCTGCCCTTGCCCGCCGCGAAGCGCGCCGCGCCTTTCAGCGTTTCGCCCGAGGCGAGAACCTTGCGTCCATGCTCGAACTCGTTGGCGAGCGCGCGGTCGTAAGGCAGATCCCATTGCTCATAAGCCGACATGCGGTCGTGCCGGAGGCAGAGTTGCGGAAAGCGCGAAATTTCGAGCGCGAGCCGCTCCGCCTCCTCGCGCCCCTTGCCCTTCGGCACGATGCGGTTCGCAAGCCCCATCGACAGCGCCTCTTCCGCGTTGACGGGACGGCCCGTGAGAATGAGATCCATCGCCCGCGCGTGCCCGATGAGGCGCGGCAGGCGCACCGTGCCGCCATCGATCAGCGGCACGCCCCAGCGGCGGCAGAAGACGCCCATGATCGCGTCCTCTTCCACCACGCGCATGTCGCACCAGAGCGCAAGCTCGAGACCGCCCGCGACGGCATGGCCGGAAATCGCACCGATCACCGGCTTGTTGAGAATCATTCGCGACGGACCCATGGGCCCATCGGTTGCGAGACGGTTGAAATCGGCGCCGGTTGCGGGGGGCACGGAGCGATTGCCCTCGCCCTTCGCGACAGCCTTGAGGTCCGCACCCGCGCAGAACGCGCCGTCGCTGCCGCAGAAGACGGCGACGAGCGCTTCCTCGTCGCGCTCGAAGGCGAGGAACGCCTCGACAAGCGCCTCGGCCGCCTTTCGGTCGACCGCATTCTTTGCGTGCGGCCGGTTCAGAATGACGCTTGTCACTGGTCCGTTTTTTTCGACGAGCACTTCGGGCATCCGCATCTCCCCGCATCGTTTGCGACGCTGATTATCACGCCCGCTTTTCCGGGCGAAGCATGGTCATTCCATGCGAAAGACATTATAGTCCCGCGCGACAAGCATATAGGTCCCAGGCTGAGAAGCGGCGGCGAAATCCTGCTTTGACGCACGCGCTGTTTTCGGCGCGGGCGGCTCCCCGCAAGGCTCCCGCCATCCCCCCTCACCGGTCCGGACCGCGCATCATCGAGGATCATAGAGAGATGGCGAAGAAGGCGACGGCCAAATCAACCAAGGCAAAAAAGAAACCTGCGGCGAAGGCGAAAAAGGCTGCCCCGGCGAAAGCCGTGAAGAAGGTGGCGAAGAAAGCCGCCGCAAGGAAGGCAGCTCCGAAGAAGGCCGCCGCCGCGAAAAAGCCCGCTGCGAAGAAAGCAGTGAAGAAGGCTGCGCCGAAGAAGGCAGCGGTGAAGAAGGCGGCGCCGAAAAAGGCCGCAGTGAAGAAAGCCGCGCCGAAGAAAACGGCAACGAAGAAGCCCGCCGCGAAGAAGGCAGTCGCCAAAAAAGCTGCGCCGAAAAAGGCGGCGGTGAAGAAGGCTGCTCCGAAGAAGGCTGCTGCAAAGAAAGCCGCGCCGAAAAAGACAGTCGCCGCGAAGAAGCCTGCCGCGAAGAAAGCGGCTCCGAAAAAGGCGACGTCCAAAAGGGCCGCACCGAAAAAAGCTGCCGTGACCCGCAAGCCCGCGGCAAAGAAGCCTGCAGCGAAAAAAGCTTCTGCCGCTCCGAAGAAGACCCCCGCGAAGAAGGCAGCGCCGAAGAAGCCCGCCGCGCGGAAAGAAGCCGGCAACAGCTTCGGCGCCCGCAAGACGCTCAAGGTCGGCAAGCGCAGCTATACTTATTTCAGCCTTCCCGATGCCGAGAAGAAGGGCCTCGACGGCGTGTCGCGTCTTCCCTTCTCGCTGAAGGTGTTGCTTGAAAACCTGCTCCGCTTCGAGGACGGCCGCACCGTCACGAAGGAAGACATCGAAGCGGTGAAGACCTGGCTCAAGACGCGCACCTCGGATCGCGAGATCGCCTATCGTCCGGCGCGCGTGCTGATGCAGGACTTCACGGGCGTTCCCGCCGTCGTCGATCTCGCGGCCATGCGCGACGCGGTGAAGAATCTGGGCGCCGACCCGAAGAAGATCAATCCGCTGGTGCCCGTCGATCTCGTGATCGACCACTCGGTGATGGTCGACAAGTTCGGCACGCCGACGGCCTTCAAGGAAAACACGGAAATCGAATATCAGCGCAACCGCGAGCGCTACGAGTTCCTGCGCTGGGGCTCCAAGGCCTTCAACAATTTCCGTGTGGTGCCGCCGGGAACCGGCATCTGCCACCAGGTGAACCTCGAATACCTCGCACAGACCGTCTGGACGAAGACGGAAGGCAAGGAAGAGATCGCCTATCCCGACACCTGCGTCGGCACGGACAGCCACACCACGATGGTGAACGGCCTCGCCGTGCTCGGCTGGGGCGTGGGCGGCATCGAGGCGGAAGCAGCCATGCTCGGCCAGCCCGTCTCCATGCTCATCCCGGAAGTGATCGGCTTCAGGCTGACCGGCAAGCTCAATGACGGCGTGACCGCCACCGACATGGTGCTCACCGTCACCGAGATGCTCCGCAAGAAGGGCGTGGTCGGCAAGTTCGTCGAATATTACGGCTCGGGCCTCGACCACCTCGCGCTCGAGGATCGGGCGACCATCGCCAACATGGCGCCCGAATATGGCGCGACCTGCGGCTTCTTCCCGGTCGACAACGAAACGCTGAAATACCTCAAGGCGACCGGCCGCTCGGAAGAGCGCGTCGCGCTTGTCGAAGCCTATGCGAAGGCGCAGGGCATGTTCCGCGAGAAGGGCATGGCCGATCCCGTCTTCACCGACACGCTGGAACTCGACCTCGGCACCGTCGTGCCCTCGCTCGCCGGTCCGAAGCGTCCGCAGGATCGCGTCGCGCTGACCGACGTGAAGGCGAGCTTCCTGAAATCGCTTGGCGGCGAGTTCGGCAAGCCCGGCCAGGCCGCAACCCGCGTGCCCGTCGAAGGCAAGGACTACGACCTCGGCCATGGCGACGTCGTCATTGCCGCGATCACCTCCTGCACCAACACCTCGAACCCGAACGTGCTGGTCGCCGCCGGTCTCGTCGCGCGCAATGCCCGCAAGCTCGGCCTCAAGGTGAAGCCCTGGGTGAAGACCTCGCTCGCGCCGGGCTCCCAGGTGGTGACCGACTATCTCGCAAAGGCGGGCCTCCAGGACGACCTCGACGCCCTCGGCTTCAACCTCGTCGGCTATGGCTGCACGACCTGCATCGGCAATTCGGGTCCGCTGCCGGCGGAAATCAGCCAGGCGATCAACAAGAACGATCTCGTGGCCTCCGCCGTGTTGTCCGGCAACCGCAACTTCGAAGGCCGCGTCTCGCCGGATGTCCGGGCGAACTATCTCGCCTCGCCGCCGCTCGTCGTTGCCTATGCACTTGCCGGTTCGACGCAGATCGACCTCACGAGCGAGCCCCTCGGCACAGGCAGCAACGGCCAGCCCGTCTATCTGAAGGACATCTGGCCGAGCTCGCATGACGTCGCCGAGACGGTGCGCACCTGCGTGACGCCGCAGATGTTCCGCGAGCGCTATGCGAACGTCTTCGACGGCGACGCCGCCTGGAAGAGCATCGCCGTGTCGGGCGGCCTCACCTATGACTGGGACGGGGACTCGACCTATGTTCAGAACCCGCCCTACTTCGTCGACATGAAGCCCGAGCCCGCGCCGCTCAGCGACGTCAGGGATGCGCGCATCCTCGGCCTCTTCGCGGACTCGATCACGACCGACCACATCTCGCCCGCCGGCAACATCAAGGTGCAGAGCCCGGCCGGTGCCTA
>JAGUWA010000210.1 GCA_020062605.1 Parvibaculum sp.
GATCTGCTTCTGTCCGCCCTCGGATTTGAACCAGTCGGAATTGAGTTCCGTCTCGATGAAGCCCGGGCACATGGCATTGACGTTGATCTGGTGACGCGCCCATTCCTTGGCCAGCGACTTCGTCATCATTCCGACCGCCGCCTTCGTCATGCAATAGATCGTGAGACCCGGCAGAACCGTATGCGCGCCGATGGAGGCAATGTTGACGATGCGTCCGCCCTGGCCGCGCGCGATCATGGAGCGGCCGGCCGCCTGCGCCATGAAGAAGGCACCGCGCACATTCGTGTCGAACATCGTGTCAAAACCTTCGGGCGTCACATCGGCGGGAAGCGCCTGCACGTTCATGCCCGCATTGTTGACGAGGATGTCGAGCGGTCCGAGGTCGCCTTCGACCGTCGCAATGCAATCCGAAATGCTTTGCGTATCGGTGACGTCGAGCGCGACGGCCGCGACGGTGCCGCCCATACCCTCGATTTCCTGCCTGAGGGTCTGGAGGCGATCGACACGCCGTCCCGTGATCGCGACCTTCGTACCCGCCTTTGCGAGAATCAGGGAAAACCGGCGGCCGAGCCCGCTGGTGGCCCCCGTGACGAGCGCGACCTTGCCCGTCAGATCGTAACTCGGCAGCGTGATTACCGTCGCGTCGGCCATGTGAAATCCATCCCCTCTTATCCAGTTGATTTTGTGCGGGTTTTCGCCGCAGCGGCATCCTAGAAGCAGGTCGCTCTCCGTCAAGCCACCGCGCGGCTTGCCCCACACCGCCCTGCATCGCCATAATCGGCACCGCAACACGGAAGGGAGGCCGCAATGCAGCTCGACGTCGTCTCCGATACTGTCTGCCCCTGGTGCTACATCGGCAAGAAGCGCCTCGATCAGGCGCTTGCCATGCATGGCGGCGACGGCATCACACTCGCCTGGCGGCCCTTCCAGCTCGACGCCTCGATTCCGGAGGGCGGTGTCGACCGCAAGGCCTACATGGAAAAGAAATTCGGCGCGGAGCGAGCAAGGACGGTCGGCAACACGATCCGCGAGCTCGGCGAAGCCGCCGGCATCACGTTCCGCTTCGACAGGATCGAACGTTCACCCAACACGCTCGATAGCCACCGCCTGGTCCGTTGGGCCGGAACGGCCGGCTGCCAGAACGAGATGGTCGATATTCTGTTCCGCCGCTATTTCGAAGACGGAGAGGATGTCGGCTCTCATGACGTCCTGCTCGATGCAGCGAACGAAGCCGGGATGGATGTCGATATCGTCCGCGATCTTCTGCTGAAAGACGCCGACAAGGAACTGATCCGCCGGGAAGATGTGATGGCGCGTCAGATGGGCATTCAGGGCGTGCCGAGTTTCGTCATCAACTCTCAATGGGTGATGGTCGGCGCGCAGGAACCCGAAACACTGGTCAGGATGTTCGACAAGTTGCTTGCGCGTGAAGCTGAGGAAGTCGAGGCGGCAAGCAGCTAGCCGCGCCTTTTTGGGGGAACCAACATGACATCGCAACTCTCGCCGCTCGGGCGGCAACTCATCCTGCTCGGCATGATCCTCTTCATGCTGGGCCTGCTCACCGGGTTCGTTTCAGGTGCCTTCGCCAATCCGCGCATGGGACTTTCGGCCCATCTCGAGGGTTTGATGAACGGCACTTTCCTCGCGGTGCTGGGTCTCTTCTGGCATCATCTGGCGCTCGCGCGCGGCGTTCTGCTTTTCGCCTTCTGGATGGTCGTCTACGCGGCCTATGCGAACTGGCTGGGCGTCCTGCTTGGGGGTGTCTGGGGCGCTGGCGCCTCAATGATGCCGATCTCCGCAAATGGTCTCATGGGCAACAGCTTTCAGGAGGGTGTGATTGCCTTCCTGTTGATCACGATCTCCGGTGCCATGGTGATCGGCGTCGCCCTCATCATCTGGGGACTGTGGCGGGCAAAGCCGCAGAGCTGACTACGCCGCCTTCGTCTGACCGGCGAGCTTCGCGAGTGCGCTCATGAGCCGGTAGGCGCCGGTGAGACGCTCCGCGGGCGTCTCCCAATCGCGCTTGAAAACAAGCTTGTGGTCCGGGCGGAGCTTCGCATTGCCGCGCTCGTCGTTGATGAGTTCGACAAGAGCCGCCGGATTGGGGAAGGTGTTGTCGCGCAGTGTCAGCACGATGCCCTTGGGCCCTGCCTCGATCTTCTCGACATTGGCCGAGCGGCACAGACCCTTGATCTCGACAATCTTCAGCAGGAACTCGACTTCCTCGGGAAGCTTGCCGAAGCGGTCGATGAGTTCCGCGGCAAAGCCGTCGATTTCGGCCCTCGTCTCGACGTCGGACAGACGCCGGTAGAGCGCCATGCGCGCGTCGAGATCGGGTACATAATTGTCGGGAATGAGAACGGGTGTGCCTACATTGATCTGCGGCGACCAGTGGCCGTCCTCTTCCTCGCCGGTACCGCGCATGGAGGCAACGGCCTCTTCGAGCATCTCCTGATAGAGTTCATATCCAACCTCGCGGATATGACCCGATTGCTCGTCGCCAAGCAGATTGCCTGCGCCGCGAATGTCGAGATCGTGGCTGGCAAGCGAGAAACCCGCGCCGAGCGAGTCGAGAGATTGCAGTACGCGTAGCCGTCTCTCGGCGCCGGGCGTCAAAGTCCGATGCGGCGGGACGGTCAGATAGGCATAGGCACGCGCCTTGGAACGTCCCACTCGCCCGCGCAGCTGATAAAGTTGCGCCAGGCCGAACATGTCGGCGCGATGAACGACAAGCGTATTCGCGGTCGGGATGTCGAGTCCGGACTCCACGATCGTCGTCGAGACGAGGACGTCGTATTTGCCGTCATAGAAGGCGGTCATCTTGTCTTCGATTTCGCCTGCCGCCATTTGCCCATGCGCCGAGATGAACTTGATCTCCGGCACGTATTGGCGAAGAAATTCTTCCGCTTCACCGAGATCGGCGATGCGCGGTACGACATAGAAACTCTGTCCGCCGCGATAATGCTCGCGCAGCAAGGCTTCGCGCACGACCACGGAATCGAAAGGCGAAACATAGGTACGAACGGCCAACCGGTCTACCGGCGGTGTGGCGATGATCGAGAGTTCGCGCACGCCTGAAAGCGCAAGTTGCAATGTGCGCGGGATCGGCGTCGCGGTCAGGGTCAGCACGTGAACTTCGGCTCGCAGTTTCTTCAGTTGTTCCTTGTGAACGACACCGAAGTGCTGCTCCTCGTCAACGATGACGAGACCGAGATTGCGGAACTTCACCTGCTTTCCGAGAAGCGCATGGGTTCCGATGACGATATCGATATCGCCACTCGCAAGCCCTTCTTTCGTTTCCGCCATATCCTTCGAAGAAACGAGGCGCGACATTTGCCTGACTTTGACGGGAAGACCCTGAAAACGTGTGGCGAAGGTCCGGTAGTGCTGGCGGGCAAGAAGCGTGGTTGGCACGATGACCGCCACCTGATAGCCCGCCATGGCGGCGACGAAAGCCGAACGAAGTGCAACTTCGGTCTTGCCAAAGCCCACATCGCCGCAAACGAGCCGGTCCATCGGACGTCCGCGCGCCAGGTCTTCGAGCACCGCTTCGATTGCCTGAAGCTGATCGTCCGTTTCCGTGAATGGAAAACGCGCGCAGAATTCGTCGTAGGAGCCCGGCTGCGGCTCGATCTTCGGCGCGCTCTTGAGTTCGCGCGCAGCCGCGATGCGGATGAGTTCACCCGCCATCTCGCGGATGCGCTCCTTCAGACGCGCCTTGCGCGCCTGCCAGCCCGTACCGCCGAGTCTGTCGAGCTGTGCATCGCTTTCGTCCGCGCCATAGCGCGACAGGAGTTCGATGTTCTCGACCGGGAGGTATAGCTTGTCCCCGCCGTGATAGACGAGCAGCAGGCAGTCGTGCGGCGCGCCCATGACGTCGATTGTCTGCAGACGCTCGAAACGACCGATGCCGTGATCGACGTGAACGACAAGATATCCGGGGCTCAGGCTTGTCGCTTCGGTGAGGAAGTTTTCCGCGCGCTTCTTCCGCCGCTGGCGAATGAGTCTGTCGCCAAGGACATCCTGCTCGCCGATGACGGCAAGCTCGTCTGTTTCAAATCCTGTCTCGATACCGAGAACAATCAGTGAAACCACACCTTTGTTAACGGCGTTAACATTCTTCCAGTCATCGGCAATGAGAACATTTCCGATACCGTGATCGCCGAGAACATGTTGAAGCCGGTCACGCGAACCTTCGCTCCAGCTCGCAATGACGACACGCTTCCCCGATTTGCGGAGGCCCGCTATATGGCCGCCGAGAACCTCAAAGATGTTCACGCCTTCCTGGGAGCGTTCCGGTGCAAAGCTCCGGCCTTGCCGGCCACCGAGATTGATGCCTGCGCCTTCAGGCACGCTGAACGGCGAGAGAGCGCGCACGCGCCGCTCGTCCATCCGCATCTTCCATTCATCACTCGTCAGGTAGAGCGCCTCGGGCGGCAGCGGCTTGTAGCTCGGCGCATCCGTTGCGAGCTTTGCGTCTCGCGCCGTCTTTCGCGCTTCCGCCCGCGCCTCGTAATAGTCGCCGATCAGTTCAAGGCGCGCGTCCCTTGCCTCCTCCACCTGAGCATCGAGTGTGAGAAGTACGCCGGGAACATAGTCGAAAACGGTTTCGAGCTTTTCGTGAAAGAGCGGCAACCAATGCTCCATGCCGGCATGCTTGCGGCCCTGACTTACCGCCTCGTAAAGCGGATCGCCATCGGTCACTGCGCCGAGCCTGGAAACATAAGCCGCGCGAAAGCGACGGATCGTCTCGCTGTCGAGGTGAATCTCGCTGGCAGGAACCAGTTCAATGCCCTTGAGCTGACCGACGGTTCTCTGCGTCGCCGCGTCGAAGGTCCGGATCGCATCCAGCGTGTCGCCGAACATGTCGAGGCGAACGGGAAGATCGAAGCCCGACGGATAGATATCGACGATGCCGCCACGCACGGCGAACTCGCCCGGCTCGCGCACGGTACCCGTGCGGTTGTAACCGTTCGCAGCGAGATAGGCCGTGAGGCCGTCGAGGTCTATTCGGTTCCCCAGGCGGGCGGACCAGGCGGAGGTCTTCACCATCTCGCGGGGCGGGATCCGTTGCAGCATCGCATTGACGGTCGCCACCACCACGAGCGGTCTGGCGTTCTCCGTCTCGGTGCGTGCCGCAAGACGCGACAACGCGGCCATACGCCGGGCACTGATATCCCCGTGCGGCGATACACGGTCGTAAGGCAGACAGTCCCAGGCTGGAACCGACTCGATGTCCAGGTCCGGAGCGAAAAAGGCAAAGGCCTCGAGAAGCGCGCTCATGCGCGTGTCGTCGCGCGCGACATGGATGATCGCGCCGCCGGAATCGGCATGGACCTGCCGCGCCATGTCGGCGAGCGCCAGCGCATCAAAACCCTCAGGCACCTCGCCCAGAGTGAGACGGCCCGGCGCCGATACGATCTCCGCAAGCTTCTTCAACGAGTTGGCGGCCCGGCTATCTCTGCCAGAGCGGTCCCTTCATGTGCTGGAATGTCCGGATACGGGCGAAAAGCGCCGTATCGTGTTCGGGGGCCACGTTTTCGCGCCCGGTGACCCAGTTGTAAAGCGTCGTGTCTTCGACACCGATCAGGCTCTCGAACTCATCGACCTCGGATTCGGACAGGGAATCCAGGGTTTCGTCCGCGAAGTGGCCCAGGATCAGGTCCATTTCCTTGATGCCCCGGTGCCAGGCGCGGAAACGGAGCCGCCTCAGGCGCGCGTCCCGGTCGAGCGGGCTGTTATCTTCGGCCATATCTCTCTCCAATGCGCATGGGCGGGATATAGACCGTGAGCGCCCACATGTCATTAGAATGGCCTCATGATTCCCCTTGATGATCGGGGCTGCGATGCGGCCTGAAATCCTTTTCCCGCTTTTTGCCCCGGCGCGCTCGCTGCCGGGCATAGGGCCGCGCCTTGAAAAGCTGGTCGAAAAGCTCGCCGGGCCGAAGGTGATCGATCTTCTTTGGCATCTGCCCTCGGCCCTTATCGACCGGCGGTCCAGGCCCAAAATCGCCGAAATCCGGGACGGAGAAGTCGCCACTATCGAGGTCACGGTGGGGCTGCATATACCTCCCCGCACAAAGCGGCTTCCCTACCGGGTGCACGTCTTCGACGAGACGGGCGAGATGCAGATCGTCTTTTTCAATCCCCGGCCCGACTACATCGCCAAAACGATGCCTGAGGGTGAACGGCGTATCCTCTCCGGACGGGTCGAGTTCTATCAGGGCTCGCCTCAGATGACGCACCCGGACCACATCGTGCCCCCCGACGGCCTCAAGGATCTGCCGCTTCTTGAGCCCATCTATCCGCTGACAGCCGGTTTGCCCCTCAAGTCGATCCAGAAGGCGGTGCGTGGCGCCCTGCCGCTCGCTCCCGATCTGCCGGAATGGCAGAACGGCCCCTGGCTCAAGGCGCAGGGCTGGCGTCCGTGGCGGGCCTCGCTCCTCGATGCCCATGCGCCTCAATCCGCGCGCGACGTGGAGCCTTCCGCTCCCGCACGCGCCCGTCTTGCCTATGACGAATTGCTGGCCAACCAACTCGCTCTCGGATTGGTCCGCTTGCGCATGCGCCGGCTGCCGGGCCGTTCAATCCAGGGCGATGGGCATCTTCGCCGGAAGGTCGAAG
Source organism: Parvibaculum sp. (assembly GCA_020062605.1). GTDB lineage: Bacteria > Pseudomonadota > Alphaproteobacteria > Parvibaculales > Parvibaculaceae > Parvibaculum. The sequence goes on from JAGUWA010000210.1 coordinate 6,625, forward strand.
CCGCCCTGCCCTTTGCGCTCACGGGCGCGCAGGCAAGGTCGCTTGCCGAAATCGACGCCGACATGAAGAGCCCGCACCGCATGCTTCGCCTTCTTCAGGGCGATGTCGGCAGCGGGAAGACCGTGGTTGCGCTACTGGCGATGCTGACGGCCATCGAAGCGGGTTTCCAGGCGGCCATGATGGCGCCGACCGAGATTCTGGCGCGTCAGCATTACGCAACGCTTGCGCCGCTTTGCGAGGCGGCGGGCGTCCGCATCGAACTGCTGACGGGCCGCGAGAAGGGCAAGCGCCGGGAAGACCTTCTGAACGCCACCGCGCACGGCGAGGTGGATATCCTCGTAGGCACGCATGCCCTCTTTCAGGAAGACGTCGCTTTCCGCGCGCTCGCCTTCGCCGTAGTGGACGAGCAGCATCGTTTCGGCGTTCACCAGCGGCTCATGCTCACATCGAAGGGCGGACCGGGAACGGATGTGCTTGTCATGACCGCCACGCCCATTCCGCGCACGCTTACCCTCACCGCCTATGGCGACATGGACGTGTCGCGGCTCGACGAAAAGCCGCCGGGAAGGAAGCCGGTCGATACACGCGCCCTGCCGCTTGAACGGCTTGAGGATGTGGTGTCGAGCCTCAACCGTGCTCTTGCGCAAGGGGCGCAGGTCTATTGGGTGTGCCCACTTGTCGAAGAGTCGGACGAGGTGGATGCCGCTGCCGCCGAGCAGCGCTACGAACATTTGCGCTCCATTTTCGGCAACATTGTCGGTCTCGTTCACGGGCGCATGAAACCCGTGGACAAGGACGCCGTGATGGCGCGCTTCGAAAGCGGCGAGATCAGGATTCTTGTCGCAACAACCGTTATCGAAGTTGGTGTCAACGTACCCTCGGCGACCGTCATGGTGATTGAGCATGCGGAGCGTTTCGGCCTCGCCCAGCTTCACCAGCTAAGGGGCCGCGTCGGCCGCGGGGGAGACAAGTCGAGTTGTCTTCTTCTCTATCATGCACCGCTCGGAGAGACGGCTGCCGCGCGCATCAAGATCATGCGCGAGACGGAGGATGGCTTCAGGATCGCGGAAGAAGACCTGCGCTTGCGCGGTGCAGGCGAACTTCTCGGCACGCGTCAGAGCGGCCTGCCCACCTTCCGTATCGCCGATATCGAGGAGCAGAAAGACCTTCTCGCCGCCGCGCATGACGATGCGCGCATGATCGTCGACCGCGATCCCGAACTCGAAAGCGAGCGCGGCAAGGCGCTTCGCGTCCTCCTCTATCTCTTCGAGCGCGACGAGGCGATCCGCTATCTCCGGTCAGGCTGAACCGGGATTTGAAACCGGTACCGCCGTCTCGACAGTGTCCTTCATTTTGTGTGGTGGCTCTACGAGGCCGGCGGAAATGATGAGCTTTGCGCCTTCCTCGATCGTCATGTCGAGGACATGCACATCTTGCCTGGGGACAAAGAGAAGAAATCCCGATGTCGGGTTCGGCGTCGTCGGAAGAAAAACGCTGATGAGCTCCTCGCCCGTCTTGTGGACAATCTCGCCTTTCGTTTGTGTCGTGATGAAGACGATACAATAGATACCCTTGCGGGGATATTCGATCAGCCCCACCTCGCGAAACGATGCTGCGGACTGCGAAACCACCGTCTCGAAAATCTGTTTCAGCGCACCATAGATGCTTCGCACGACCGGCATTCGCGAAACGATACGCTCGCCGAATGTGAGTACCGCTCGTCCAAAGAAATTCGCAGTCAGCGCACCGAGCAGGGTGAGCAGCACGAAGGCGATCAGAAGACCGAGCCCAGGAAGGTCGAAAGGCAGATAGTTGTCGGGCTGATACCGGGCTGGGATCAGGGGCGTGAACCAGGTATCGACGAGGTCGATAAACCAGCGCACGATCCAGATCGTGAGGCCGATGGGCGCAGCAACGACAAGCCCGGTGAAAAAGTAGTTTCTGAGCCTCGTCATGAAGCCGACATGCCGGGCCGGCAGAATCAACGGTGGCTCATCCGGCTGTCCGGCGTTTTCGCTGTCCTGATCGCTCATTCGGTCTGCCGCATCCTCCCGCCAGGTCCCGTTTGGCGCCGCGTTGACGCCGGGGCGCGCTGGCTTCCAGCTCCCCCCTATCCTTCTTATCATTGCGGAGCTTCTCTGTCAGGCGCATGCGTTTCATCATGGCCGCATGAACATTGCCGCGAGGCCCCAGAAGCCGCGCCAAAACAAGACCCAGGGAGAGAATGGCATGGCCAGCACCCAGCCCGGAACGATGATCCGGCTTCTGCCGGAGGATGAATACACCCACACGCCGGACGCCGCCTCGAACTATAACGAGAGCATGTATTTCAACGCGTTCGACCCGCAGACGAAGATCGGCGGCTGGTTCCGCCTCGGCAACCGGCCCAACGAAGGTTACGCGGAAATGTCCGTCTGCCTGTACCTGCCGGGCGGCTGCGTCGCATTCGCCTACGCGAAGCCGAAAATCTCCGGTAACGAGGAGATGAACGCCGGTGGCATGAAGATCGAGGTGGTCGAGCCGTTCAAGCGCCTGCGCCTTGCCTTTTCCGGCAAGGTCGTCGTTCTCTCCAATCCCCTCGACATGGCGGACCCCGCCAAGGCCTTCAAGGATAACCCGGTCGTCCCGTGCGAGGTGGAACTCGACTACGAAGGCGTCTCGCCAATGTTTGGCGGCGAGACCGTGAAGGAGGACGGCTCCCCCCTCGACCTCGATCCTGAAAAATCCTTCGCCAAGGCGCATTACGAGCAGCATATGGCCGCAAAGGGGCGCTTCAAGGTGGGCGAAGAAAGCTTCGATATTCGCGGCTTCGGTCTTCGTGACAAGAGCTGGGGCCCCCGCTATTGGCAGGCGATCCACTGGTACCGCTGGCTGCCGATGAACTTCGGGCGCGATTTCGGCATGATGATTTCCATCGTCACGAACGACGAGGGCAAGCAGCGCCAGGGCGGCATGGTCCTGAAAGACGGTAAGTACGACCTCATAAAGTCATGCACCATCGACAGCGACTGGGACGAGAACTGGTACCAGACCGCCCTTCGCGCTCACGTCGAAACGGAAAGCGGCGCAACCTACGACGTCGAAGGCCGGGTGCTGTCGCTCATTCCGCTTCGCAATCGACGCAAGTCTCCGGATGGAGCTGAACTCAATACTCGCATCACCGAGGGAATGACGGAATACCGGTGCAATGGCATGACCGGCTACGGGCTCTCCGAATATCTCGACCAGATCGTGGATGGTCGCCCTGTCGGGGCGGGCCACTGACATGACCGGTGGGAGCAACCCGATCGAGGCGCCTCTCGCCGAGGTCGTGAAAGCCCATATCGAAGGTACGACGGGAATAACCGGGCTGAAGCGTCTCTCTGGCGGGGCCAGTCAGGAAACATGGTCCTTCGATGCGACAACGGCAGGCGAAACTGTTCCGCTGATCCTGCGTCGCGCGCCGGGTGGCTCCCGCCCTCCGAGCGAGACGGCGGTGGGCCTCGCGACGGAAGCAAAGCTGATCGAACTTGCCGGCGCCGCTAGCGTGCCGGTTCCCACCGTGCGCTACGTGCTTGCGAAAGAGGATGGTATCGGCGACGGCTTCATCATGAACCGGGTCGCCGGTGAAACAATTGCCCGCAAGATTTTGCGTGATGACGAGTTCGCAAATGCCCGTCCGATACTCGCCCGCCAGTGCGGTGAAATTCTGGCGAAACTCCACAGCGTCGACCGTGCAGCCTTGCCGCCCCTTCGCATCTCCCCCGCCGAATCCGAAATCGCGCAATATCGGAATATCTACAAAGCACACGGTCATCCGCATCCGGTATTTGAACTGGCGCTGCGCTGGCTGGCGGACAACACGCCGCCGCCAAGCACTGCCCATACGCTCGTCCATGGCGACTTCCGGAACGGCAACCTGATGATCGGTCCGGACGGCATTCGCGCGGTTCTCGATTGGGAAATCGCCCATGTCGGCGACCCGATGGAAGACCTCGGCTGGATATGCGTGAACTCCTGGCGCTTCGGCAATATCGACCAGCCCGTCGGCGGCTTTGGCACGAGAGAGGACATGTTCGAAGGCTACGAAGCCGCCGGCGGCGGCACGGTCGACCCCGCCCGCGTCAAGTTCTGGGAGGTTCTTGGCACTCTCAAATGGGGGATTATGTGCACGATCATGGTGACGGCCTTCAAGACGGGGGCGGATCGCTCGGTCGAGCGAGCCACCATCGGACGGCGTTCTTCCGAGACGGAAATCGATTTATTGCGCCTGCTGGCGCCGCTTGCCTGAGGGAATGAAGAATGCAGGACCAGCCGACGGCTAGTGAACTCGTCGAAGCGGTTGCGGATTTCATCCGCAATCACGCCATGCCCCAACTGCAAGGCCACGCCGCGTTTCATGCGCGCGTTGCGGCCAATGCTCTCGACATCGTAAAGCGGGAGCTGGACGTCGCGCCCACGGCCAACGCGGAAGAAGCGTCTCGTCTCGCGGCATTGCTTGGAATGGAAGCTTCGCTGGAAGAGCTCAACCGCGAACTCTGCCGGCGGATCGAAGCGGGAGAGGTCGGTCTCGATACACCGGGGCTCAAGGACCATCTTTGGCGCACCACGCTTACGAAGCTTTCGATCGACCAGCCCAACTATTCGGGGTACCGCCGCGCGCTCGACGAGGAGGCCAAAGGCTGAGCGTTCCTCGTGCAGATGATTTTCGCGCCGGCCCTTGGTAAAACCCGGGTTCTCGTTTGGCGTGGTGATCATTTGGTAAGCCTTAGGCGGCACACTTTCCCGCACCCGGGCGCAGAAAGTCCGGATTGTTTTGTTGCGTATTTGGGAAGCGGCCTTGTCTTACCGCGAGATCGATATCACCGGCATCCCGGAACGGCATCCGGTTCGCTGTTTCCAGGGCTACTGGAAAAGCCGGACGGGCGCGGGAAACCCGCCGCTCCGCAGCCAAATTAATCCCGCCGAAATAGCGAGCATATTGCCGTGGTTGCTGGTGCTCGAAACGCTGCAATTCCACGATAAGCGTGAATATCGTTATCGCCTAGCCGGTACGGGATGCACCGAGCTGTTCGGCGTCGACTACACAGGAAAGATGCTCGGCGAAAACCTGACTCCGGAAGGCGCCGAGATAAGGCAGAAGGAATTCAACAGCGTCATCGAAACGTGTCGTCCGATTTTATCGACGACGAACTTGCCAATAAAAGCGAGGGAATTCATCGCCGTTCATCGGGGTGTCTTCCCCGTCTCCCTGGCGGGAAGTTCGATAGACCAGATATTCGTAGTGGTCGCGCCGACCGCCACGGAGTGCTCGGTCCGTCTTCCTTTATCGTCCTGAAGCATCGCCGAGCCTGGCTTCATAGAAAGCCAGTCGACGTGCATAGGTGCGAAGAACCTGTGCCTCATCCATCTTTTTCAGGTCGAGAGCGCCATCCGAGCCACCGTTCAGCAGGTTCCCCGCGATGATCGTGTTCGCAGCCTCGGAATAATGCGTGCCGTCATAGGTGTTCGATCTGTCGATTGTCATGGCTGAGGGAACGCCATAGTCCAAGAAGCGATCGAACTTCGTCGATGCGAGATGAAGAACCTCGACATATTCATCAAGCCAGCCCTTCTCCGCATACGCATTGATCGCCCATGCTGAGATCGGTGGAACATAGCCAGCCAGAACCGCGTCGGGAAAGATTGCGCGCATCTCGTCGTAGAAAGAAACGCGATCCTTCGCAACAAAACGGCCTGCAAAGAGGTCACGAATGGGCTTTGCGGGATCGTATGCAGGCGCGCCCGGCGCAACGTGGCATATGAACTGCCGATCATAGACGCGATCGAGTGGGGACTCGCCGAACAATGTCTGCAACGACATCGAAAGCGCATCAACTGAGAGATAAGCAAGATAAGGCGACTTTGGCGTCTCTTCTTCTTGTATGAACTCGGGGATATCGGTTCCGCCAATCCTCTCCCGGAAGGCGGCACCCGGAACACCCATGATGACGAGCTTCGGTTGGAAGCCGCTGGCGCGCAGGTAACGTGCATAGGCGACGGCTTCGGCTGCCTTGCCGGCAGAAAATGCGAAGTTGAAGCACCTGTACCCTTCGATCCTGTCTTCCGGCAGGAGCGTTACCCGGCTGTCGCCGAAGATGACGCAGTCGTAGCGTTCTTTCCGCGCGAGAAAGAGGTTCGTCTTGCTCAACCTTTCATTGAAGGCGTAGTTCACTGTGCCGATCTTGTTTCCGCCGAAATACCAAAGCGGATCGACCGTCGCATTGACGATGAAGACGACGAGCACAGCCGCGATAACTGAAACGGTCAGCGTTGCAAGGTAGGCGGGTGCATATTTGCTCATCGTCATGGGTCAGAACTGGAAATAGAGGAATTCGCTGATGCGCTGAAGGCTGAGGAGCGACGCCGCGGCCGCAAGGCCCATCGCAACGGCCACAGGCTTGCTTGGACGCCAGAGAAAGAGCCGCATGAAGCGCGTGTGATCCACGGGTAGCAGCAACGGGTCCCCCCGCCGGTCGGCCCATTTGTAGTTGAATGCCGGACGCACCATCGCAAGCCATTGCTGCGTGTTGGGCCAGAACCAGAGGATACCCATCCAGAACACAAGCCAGGCCATATCCTCCGCAAGCCTGCCCGCCTCGGAAATATCCGGTACGGTAACAAGGCCCCGGTAGATCGCCGTCGCCGAATCGAGATCGGCGGCGCGGAACAGCACCCATGCAAGTGCTACGCAGAGGAAGGTCAGAGTGCGGGCAAAACCGCGCGACCACCATGTGTTGATCCGCCGGATCGGCAGTGCGTTCCACCCGTGATTGACGATCAGCATCAGCCCGTGCGCAGCACCCCACAACATGAAAGTCCATGCTGGCCCATGCCACAATCCGCCGAGCGCCATTGTTATAAAGAGGTTCAGATAGCGCCGGACCTTGCCACGCCGGTTGCCACCAAGCGAGATGTAGAGATAGTCGCGCAGAAAACGCGAAAGTGTCATATGCCATCGACGCCAGAAGTCGCTGATGTTCAGCGCCTGATACGGCGAGTGAAAATTGAGTGGCAGTTTTATTCCGAAGATGCGGGCCGCCCCGATCGCCATGTCCGAATAGCCCGAAAAGTCGAAGTAGAGCTGGAAGGTGTAGGCAAGCATACCCTCCCATGCATCGAAAAATCCGATCTCCGCCCCGTTTGTGGCTCGCGCAAACACCGGCGCAGCGACGAGTGCCACGTTGTCTGCAAGTACGACCTTCTTGAAGAGACCGACAAGGAAGATCGTGAGGCCGATCATCACGTTCGCGCGATCGAAGGCGAAGCCGCGTTTGAGTTTCGTCTGAGAGAAAATCTCCTTGTGATGAACGATCGGGCCCGCAATGAGCTGCGGGAAGAACATCACGAAGAAGCAATATTCGAGAAAAGAGTGCGGCTCCACGTCACCGCGTCGGGCGTCTACCAGATAGGCGATCTTCTGGAAGGTGAAGAAGGAGATCGCGAGCGGAAGAACGATGTGCTGTAGCGGTATGTCGGTTTCAAAGACGGTGTTCGAAGTTCCGATCAGGAAGTCCGTGTACTTGAAGTAACCGAGCGCGGCGAGATCGACGGTGACGCCGAAGGCGGTCAGCGGCGTCGCCCACCCTCCCCGGGGTTTCAGCCGTTCGACAAGGATCGCCTGTGCCGTCAGGAAGTTGAAAACGGCAAGCCCGATCAGCAACGGCAGGTATATCGGGTTCCACCAGCCGTAGAAAAAGAGAGAGGCGAGAACGAGGAATCCCAGGCTCGCCTCGCGGCCGAGCCGCGCTCGGATGACGAAGCACAACAGGGCCGTCAGCGGCAGGAAGCCAAAGAGGAAAACGGGCGAATTGAAGAGCAATTGGCGAGACGGGCTCCAACCCCTTGGGGGATAAGACCTGATGTAGGAATCGGGCGGTCGCCCGCCTACGGGAGCGGGATGTTAGGGAGAACAAAGGCATAAAAAAGGCCGGAAACGGGTCCCGGCCTTTCTCATGAGGTTTTTTGCCAACGGTCAGGCGCCATAGGCTCCGACGATCGTGACCGAGCAGACGTTCGACGCCGGAGCGCCGCCGAGGTTATGCGTCAGGCCGATCCTCGGATTCGCAAGCTGCCGCTCACCCGCCCGGCCTTGAAGCTGGAGATACATCTCATAGGCCATGCGAAGGCCCGAAGCGCCGATCGGGTGACCGAAGCACTTGAGCCCGCCGTCGATCTGGCAGGGAACCTTGCCGTCGGAATCGTAGAAGCCGTCCATGACGTCCTTCACCGCGCCGCCTTCCGGCGAGATGAAAAGGTCCTCCATGGTCACGAGCTCAGTGATCGAAAAACAGTCATGCACTTCCATCATGCTGACCTGCTCGCGCGGATTGTCGATACCGGCTTCCTTGTAGGCCTTCTTGGCGGCGATGCGGGCGGTGTGGAAGTAGCTTCCATCCCAGCTGTTGTGCTGGGATTCGAGGCCGTTCGAAACCGAAAGCTGCATGGCTTTCACGGTCACGATATCCTTCTTGCCGAGGGCCCTGGCTATTTCGGGTGTGGTCACGATGGCTGCCGACGCACCGTCCGACACGCCGCAGCAATCGAACAGGCCAAGCGGCTCGGCGATCATCGGCGCGCCCATGACCTGCTCTTCGGTCACCGTGTTGCGAAGATGCGCCTTCGGGTTCTTGGCGCCGTTCGCGTGGCTCTTGACCGACACATGGGCAATGGCCCGCTTCAGGTCTTCCTTGCTGACGCCATGCTTGGCCCGATAGGCGGAAGCGAGCTGGGCGAAATTGCCTGGCGCGGAACCGGACGGGGCCCATTGCGGGATCAGGGTGCCCATATTGCCGACAGGCAGACCGCCATAGCCCGTGTCCTTGAGCTTCTCGACACCGAGAGCAAGCGCGATATCGGCCGCCCCGGAGGCAACAGCATAGACCGCGCCACGCAGCGCTTCCGAGCCGCCGGCGCAGAAGTTTTCGACGCGGGTAACGGCGATATTCGGCAAGCGAAGTGCAAGAGACAGCGGCGTGCCGCCCTTGCCCGTGCCGATTTCATCGATATGCGTGGAAAACCACGCCGCATCGATCTGTGTCGGTTCGACGCCCGCGTCCTGCATGGCCTCGAGATAGGCCTCCACCATCAATTCCTCGGGGCCCGCGTCCCAACGTTCGCCGAACTTCGAGCAACCCATGCCGAGGATCGCGACCTTGTCCTTGATACCTGCCGCCATGTTCGTTCTCCCTATTCGGCCGCCTGGCCCGTTTGTGATTTTGTTTCGCTCGC
>JAGUWA010000001.1 GCA_020062605.1 Parvibaculum sp.
CGCGCCGCGGCCGCCGTCACGAGAGGCACGGAAATTCCCGCCTTGTCGGGTCCGCAGGGGCCGGGCGAAAGGATGATCGCGTCCGGCGCCAGCGCCAGCGCCCCCTCCACCGATATCTCGTCGGTCCTGATCGTGCGGCGCTCATGCCCAAGCTCGCCGACATAGCGCGCGAGGTTGTGAACGAAGCTGTCGAAATTGTCGATGACGAGGATCATGCGCTTTCTCCCGCAAGGAGCGGCGCGTTTCCGGATGTGTCTTCGGCAGTCAGCGCGCGCCGCATGTCACGCGCCTTCGCAAGCGTTTCCTCGTATTCGGCTTCCGGATCGGAGTCGGCCACGATCCCGCCCCCGGCCTGGAAGGTCACGCGCCTGTCCTTCACGGTCATGGTGCGGATCGCGATGGCGCTGTCCATATTGCCATCGGCGCCGAGATAGCCGATGGCTCCGCAATAAGGGCCGCGCGCGGTTGGTTCGAGTTCCGCGATGATTTCCATGGCCCGGCGCTTCGGTGCGCCCGTCACGGAGCCACCGGGAAAACACGCGGCAAGGAGGTCGGTAGCGGTTTCGCCTCTCCTCAATTTTCCCCGTACCGTCGACACGAGATGATGCACATTGGCGAAACTCTCGAGTTCGCAGAGCTTCTCCACGGTGACGGAGCTATCCTCGCAGACGCGCGAGATGTCGTTCCGCAGCAGGTCGACGATCATCACGTTTTCCGCGCGGTCTTTCTCCGAAGCAAGAAGTTCGGCGGCCAGGCGGCTGTCTTCCTCGGGGGTCAACCCACGCCCGCGCGTTCCCTTGATCGGCTTCGTCTCGACGTCCCCGTCGCGGCAGAGAAGAAAGCGTTCCGGCGATGAGGAGACGATCGCGCCCTCGCCGAAATTGAAGAAGGAGGCGAAGGGCGCGGGGCTCGCGGTGCGCAGCCTTGCATACAGCGCATAGGGCGTGTCGCCTTCGGAGAGCGTCGCTTCGAAGCGTTGCGAAAGATTCGCCTGGAAGATATCCCCGGCATGGATGTAGTCGATGACCCGCGCGACCGCCCTTTCATACCCCTCACGCGTGAAGTTCGAGCAGATGCCGGGTGTTGCGACGGGCGCGGGAGCCATCGCTCTCTGCGGCGAGGCCAGCCGCTCGCGCATTTCGGCAGCGCGCAACACCGCGCGCTTCCGGCGTGCATCGGGGTCGCGTTCGGGCAGCCCCGTCGAAATGATGAAGGCCCGGCCTGCCACCATGTCGAAGGCGAGCACCGTGTCGTAAAAGCCGAGTGCCATGTCGGGCAGATGCTGGTCGTCTATGGCGAAGGGCCGCTCCTGCGGCGGCAGACGTTCCAGTGTCCGCCCGAGCCCATAGCCGAAGAAGCCCGCCGCGCCGCCGGGGAAGGGTGGCGTGTCCTTGCCGCCTTCCACCGGAGGGAGCTCCGCAAGAGCGGATTTCAGGAGGTCGAAGGGTTTTCCCGCCTCGCCCTGCCGCCAGCAAAGGCGCCGGAAGGGATCGGCCGCGATGAAGCTCCAGCGTCCGTGCAGGGCGGGATCGCGTGCGGGCCCCGCCGTGGCGCTGTCGAGGAAAAGCGCGAAGGGGTCCGCTGCCAGCGCATGGAAAAACTCATGCGGTGCGACCCAGTCCAGCTCTTCGATGAGCGGCTTCATCACCGGCTACTCTCTTGCCTTGTCAGGCGTTGTCATTCGGTTGCGGGCCGGCCGGCCTCGAAGGCATCACCCTGCGCCGCATCGTGGCTGCAGCTGCCGCATTGCCGCGATTCCAGGCGCGTCAGCGGCCCACGCGGTTTTCCGCCCGCGCCTGCGGAAGTGATTTTTGCATCCTGAACCCGAAGAAAGTCTGTAATGAGGCCGCTCACAAGTTCGGGATCGGCAAAGGTGATGTTATGCCCGGCTCCCGGATAAGACCGAAGCTGCGCCTGCGGCATGAGTTCCATCAGTTTCGTCGCATTTTCATAAGGCACGGTCTCGTCGGCCTCGCCCCAGATGGCAAGGACCGGCAGTTTCGATGCGCCGACATCCGCGAAGAAAGAGTTGGCGCCGGTCAGCGGGTAGTGCCTCATGGTCGACAGCAGCGCGTCGCCATAGCCGCGATATTCAAGTTGCCGGTTGAAGCCCGCAAGGAAAGCGCCGGGGTTCGGCGCGCTCGAGGCTTCCTTCGCGGCTGCGCTGTAGAAGAGGCGAGTACCGAACAGGCGAACGATCCAGTCGCCGATAAGGGGCCGCTTCAACAGTTCGGCGTTTTCGTTCAATGCAACGCCGAGGCCCGCAGGTGCGATGAGCGTCAACGAACGCACGCGCTCGGGGTGGCGGGCGGCGAAGATCGTCGCAATTGCACCGCCCATCGAATAGCCGACGAGATCGACGCGGCGATTGATGTTCAGGGCTTCGATCAGTTCATCGAGCTGCCGGTCGAAAAGGTCGGCATTGTAGATGGCGTCCGGCCTGTCGGAGAGGCCGCGCCCGAAATTGTCATAAGCGAGGACGCGGTAGCCCGCTTCTGTCAGCGGCGCGAAGTGATCGTCCCAGACGAAAGAGGGCGTCGAGAACCCGTGAACCAGCACGACGGTCGGTCCGGCTTCAGGCCCTTCGAGCCGGTAGTGAACCGTGCCGGAGGCCAGTTCGATGAAGCGGTAGGCGTTGCCTTGCGCCTCGAGGGCGGTGCGGGCTCCCGCATCGAGCGGGGCCCGGGCGCGCCCTGCCGCCCAGAAGCTCATGAACATGATGAGGAGGAGTGCGAGTCCGAGAATTGCCGCTCCCTTCGCAATCGCCATGATGCTTTTGAACCTTTTCTGCCTCGGTTCCGCGCTTCCCTTGCGGAAGGCGTCAGGGAGCGCAGTCTAGTGCCTTGGCGACGTGCCTACAAATGCCTCTGCCGGGGTTGCGGGAGGGCTGAAATGCAGGCTTGATGCGGGAAAATGGGGGATCGTCTTCAGCGGGCCGGACCTGCCGGGCGATCCTGTTTTCGCACGGAACTCGCACGGGGAGATCGATATGGCGAATGCTTTCAAGGATCAGGTTCTTGCCGGGAAGACCGCTTTCGTCGCCGGTGCATCGAGCGGCATCAATCTCGGTATCGCGCAACATTTCGCGCGCGCGGGCGCGAAGGTCGCGCTTATCAGCCGCAGCCACGAGAAGATTACGGCGGCGGCCCAGACCATTACGGATGAGGGATATGAGGCGATCGGCATGGCCGCCGACGTTCGCGACTTCAACTCCGTCGATCAGGCGATGGCCAAGGCGCATGAAATGTTCGGCAAGTTCGACATCGTGCTTTCCGGCGCGGCGGGTAACTTCGTTGCGCCTGCGCTCGGCATGTCTTCCAACGGTTTCAAGACGGTGGTCGATATCGACCTCATTGGCACGTTCAACGTGTTGCGCGCCTCGTTCCAGTATCTGAACCGGCCCGGCGCATCGCTTATCTCGATCACGGCGCCGCAGGCCGTGAACCCCAGCGTCTTCCAGGCGCATGTCTGTGCGGCTAAGGCGGGCATCAACATGCTGACCAAGTGCCTCGCCATGGAATGGGGACCGGCGGGTGTGCGCGTCAATGCGATATCCCCGGGGCCGATTGCAGATACCGAAGGCATGGCGAGGCTTGCGCCGACGCCGGAGATGGAAAAGGCGATCAAGTCCCGCATCGCCATGCGCGACTACGGCACCAAGACGGACATCGCCGATACGGCGCTTTTCCTGTCGACGGACAATGCGAAATACATCACGGGCACGATCGTCGATTGCGACGGCGGTTCGAAGCTCGGCGATGCGGGCGCCGATGCGCTTGGCGAGTTCGCCTGAATGACCGCCCGGGAGCGCGGTTCGCCGCACTCTATCAGGCAGCTCGAGTCGCTCGAGAGCATGGAGGGGATCGTTCGGGTAGAGCCCAGCGTTCCGTCCTCCGGCTCTCTGCTGTACCGGCTGCCCAAGGGCGCCCTTGTTCACGCGGTCTATCCCGGCGTGCTCGTTGCGGTCACGATTGCGCTCGCCTCTTCCTGGCTCTCGCAGCATTACGGCGCCCCGGTCATGCTGTTTGCCCTGCTTTTCGGCATGGCCTTCCATTTTCTTCACGAAGAAGGCCGCTGTGTGGCGGGTATCGAGTTCTCGTCTCGCACCATCCTGAGGATCGGCGTGGCGCTGCTCGGCGTCAGGATCACGGCGGGCGAGATTGCAAGCCTTGGCGTCGTGCCTGTCCTCACGGTGGTTGCGGGCGTCGCGACGACCATCCTTGTCGGCGTGCTGGTGTCGCGCTTTCTCGGCCTCAATCGTCTCTTCGGCGTTTTGTCGGGCGGTGCGGTCGCCATCTGCGGCGCGTCGGCGGCGCTGGCCATTGCGTCCGTCCTGCCGAACAGGGCGGAGGGTGAGCGCGACACGATCCTGACTGTCGTCAGCGTTACCGCTCTTTCGACGCTTGCGATGATCGTCTATCCGGTTTTCGTCGGCGCGATCGGTCTCAATGACATGCGGGCGGGGATATTTCTCGGTGGAACGATCCATGATGTCGCCCAGGTCGTGGGCGCGGGCTACATGGTTTCGGTCGAGACAGGCGACGTCGCGACCTATGTGAAGCTTCTCCGGGTCGCCATGCTGCTGCCGGTCGTCTTCTGCATTGCGCTTGTGCTCAGCCGCACGAACAAGGGGGCGGGTGCGGGCGGGACGAAATTCTTTCCGCTGTTCCTCGTCGGGTTTGCGGCTCTCGTTGTCGTCAACAGTCTCGGACTTCTGTCACCACCGGTGGTCGGTGCGGCGACGGATGTGTCGCGCTGGTGTCTGGTGACCGCAATTGCCGCGCTTGGCATGAAGACTTCCTTCCGCGATCTTGCGGCGGCGGGCTGGCGTCCGGTTGGGCTCATGCTTGCCGAAACGCTCTGGATCGCCGGCCTTGTGCTGGTATCGGTCGAATTCTTCGTTTGACGTCTTGCCCATACCTTCCGCGCGGGTAGTCTCGAAAGAAAGATATCCACCGGGAGGAACCATGACACCGCGCATTCAGCCGTCGGCGTTCACCTGCATTCTCTACGAGGTGCGCGATCATGTGGCGGTCGTCACCCTCAATCGACCGGACCGGCGCAACGCGTTGAACCGGCGCGCCTATGATGAGGTCGAAGCGGCGTTCCGCGCCGCCTCCGCAGATCCCGAAGTGCGCTGCGTGATCGTGACCGGGGCCGACCCCGCCTTCTGCTCCGGTGAGGATGTGAAGGAGATGATGACGGGCGAACAGCACGAGCAGAGCGTTGCGCGGCTCACCAGCGTTCGGCCCGAGCCGACGCCCGCCGCCGTCGCCGCGCTCTGGCGGCTTCCCGCCATCGTCGGACCTGCCAAGGCAGCGGAATTCCTGTTCACGGGCGACGTGATCAATGCAGCGGAAGCCCGGCGCATCGGCCTTGTCAGCGAGGTTGTGCCGCATGAAGAACTGATGGTCGCGCGACGGCACTCGCCGGGCGGATTGCCGTCAACGCGCCGCTTGCGCTGCGTTTCATGAAGGAGGAACTGCGCCGCACCTCCTATGGAGATCTGCGCGAAATCGGTAGCTGGGTGAGCGGAACGCTGGGTAAACTCTTCCAGACGGAAGATCATCGCGAAGGCGTGCGCAGCTTCCTTGAGAAGCGCGCGCCCGAGTTCAAGGGACGCTAGGCGGAATGGCGCTCTTCTTCGACCAGGAATGGTTCGATGCGAAGCTGAGAGAAGCGGGGCTGACGCGCGATCATGTTGCGTCGGCGCTTGGTCTTTCTCGTGCCGAGATCGAGGAGATATGGAAGGACCAGCGTGAACTCGCCTCTCGTGACGTGAGCGTTCTCGCCGGGCTTCTCGCCGCTTCGTCCGCCGAGGTGGCGAACAAGGCGGGGATATCGACGCCCGTTCCCGCCGCTCCGGCGTCGGCAAGCAGCGATGCCGCCCTCATGGCGAAGCTCGAAGCAATGGACGCGCGCCTTGCCCGTATCGAAAGAGCGGTGGCAGATCTTCAGTCGCTCGTTCTCGCCACGCGAAACAACTGACGCGCCAAACCGGCGTGTCACCACGCCTTCCAGCGTGACGGGCGGACGTCGGGTGATCGGAGATTGCTTACTGAGCGCGATCAGAGTTTGCGCTGGTGGCGTCCGCCGCGGAGCGCTTCCGCGAGGAGGTCCGGCAGCATGTCGGCGCCGATATAGGCGTGTGTCGCCTGGCGCCGTATCTCCTCCTTGCGCGCGGACGAGCGCGGCCAGGACCAGTGTTGATCGATATACTGCGCGAGAAAGGCTGCAACCGGC
>JAGUWA010000036.1 GCA_020062605.1 Parvibaculum sp.
GCCGTCACGACGCCCGACGCCGTGAAGGCATGAACGGCCCAGGCCGCCACCACGCGTGCCGCCGGCCGTTTGCCCCCGTCGCCGCCTTCCCGTTCCGCTTCGCTCATGCTTCTTCCCGCTTCGCTGGCGGGGGCCAGTCTAGCAGGGGGCAAGGGCTTAACCTATGGGGAGAAAGGCTCGATCCGGTCTTGTGCGGGACCCGCGCGGCGTTTACATTCCGCGCCGTTTCGACCATGCGGGCAAGCGACACGGTCTGCCCGTCCTCTGCGGAGAGGTGGCTGAGTGGTTGAAAGTACCGCACTCGAAATGCGGCGTACTCGCAAGGGTACCGTGGGTTCGAATCCCACCCTCTCCGCCACTAAAAAAGGCCCCCATTCCGGGGGCCTTTTTTAATGGCGGAAGATCGGGCGGAAAGAACCCATGTTCGACAAAACGCCAAAGGCGTTTTGGGGCGAGCGGCCCCGCCGCTCGATCCGTCGGCCGTCAGGCCAAGGACGAAAACAGGCCAAAGCCTGTTTTCGCCAATCCCACCTGCTGAACCTCGCGGCGACGCGCGCTTGGGCGCTATTTCAAGTCCGCTTCCGGCAAGACGCAGCGACGAAGCAATTTTCCAAAGCAGGTCAAACCCCGCTTCAATAAACCCGCCTCTTGATCTCCGGAAATTCGCACATGATTGCGGGGGAGATTCGTCTTTACTCACCGTTTATTGTCATGTAATCGTCAGTCTACGAAGGACATACTGGGGGGGTGTGCCGATGTTCTCCAAGATATCCACTGCGCTGATTCTGTCGATTTCCCTGTCTGCGTGCTCGTCGATTATCGAAGGCACAAGTCAGGAAATTCTCGTCAATACCAATCCGGCCGGTGCCGATTGTTCGCTGATGCGGGAAGGTGTTTCCATCGCCCGCGTCAATCCGACGCCGGGGGCTGCTACAATCAAAAAGACCAAGCACGACATAACGATTGAATGCACGAAGAGTGGCTACAGCGATGTTGCTTATCTGAATCATTCGGACGTTGCCGGCGCCACCGTCGGGAACGTGCTCCTGGGCGGCGGCATCGGATGGGCCATCGACAGCGCTTCCGGCGCCGACAACAAATACGAAAGCCCGGTGAACATAACGCTGGTGCCCGAGGTTGCCGTGTCGTCGGCGGATACGGCTTTGCCGCCGGAACCGAAATAAAACATGGCGACGGACGGGCTGCATCGATTGCCCGTCCGTCATCCGCCTTCCGCCTGTGAAAGCCGCGCGGAAACTGCTTGGTCTGCCATGCCATAAGCCTGTTTTCACCAGTCCCATCCGATTTCTGGAAACGCAGATCAAACGGGCGCGACGATCCGCGGTGATTGAATATCGTTTGCACCCCCCGTTAAGCTCTCTGTCGGGGAAGAAAGCCGTTCAAGGGGGAGGCGATGGAATCTCTAGCAATCGATGTATCGGAGATCGCCCGCAGCGATGTGGCGCTCAGAAGTTACGCGGTTCTTGCCGGAACCGCCATTCTCGCCCTGTCGTTCTACCGTGCATGGAAGGACTATCGCGCGCTTCGCGAGGTCGATCCGCGTGACATGCTCATACCGGAGATGCGTGGGCGGCTCCCCTCTACCATCAGGGGGTGGGCGAAGAGAGCGCGCAAGGACGCCGAGTACGTCAAATACAAGTTCCGAACACTTGTTTATGGAGCTAGCCGTATTGCGCTTCTCGGTGTCGGTGTGCCGACCGTTCTTCTCATTTTCCTTACGGTTTATTACGCATGGTTTGAGCCGGGCGCTATTGCGGTTATCGACGATAGGGGAATGCCGGTCACCGATCCGGGGTTTGCGGATGCGTCCATCTTCGTCGGCGGTGCCTTGGCGAAGGGCCTTTTCTTCGACCTTATCGAAGTCTTCCAGATACCCATCTCGCGGCTCACCAACTTCTCCGACAACTGGGTCTTCTCGGCGGCCGTTCTCGTTTATCGCGCAGTCGCCAATCTCTTTCTCGTGTTTGTGCCTTTTTATCTGTTCTCGGCATGGCGGGCGATGAAGGTCGTGGAGAACGATATTAAGGCTCGTGCCGAGGAGGGGAAGAGCGAAGTCGCGCAGAAGGCTGCCCACGCGGCATGATATATCCCTCACAACAAATCCGCCGCCCCCGGATTTCTCCGGGGCCGGCGCATGTTATGAGGCTCTTGAAGCCCGTTACTTCTTCAGGTCAAACCGGTCCGCATTCATGACCTTGACCCAGGCGGCCACGAAGTCCTTCACGAACTTCTCCTTCGCGTCGTCCTGCGCATAGACTTCCGCGTAAGCCCGCAGGATCGAGTTCGAGCCGAAGACGAGGTCGACGCGGGTTGCCGTCCACTTCACCGCGCCGGTCTTGCGGTCGCGCAGTTCGTAGAGGTTCTTCTCCTTCGGCGTCCACGCGTTCCCCATGTCGGTCAGGTTGACGAAGAAGTCGTTCGTCAGCGCGCCTTCGCGGTCGGTGAAGACGCCGTGCTTCGTTGCCCCATGATTGGCGCCGATGACGCGCAGGCCGCCGACGAGCACCGTCATTTCCGGCGCCGTGAGCCCCATGAGCTGCGTGCGGTCGAGCATCAGCTCTTCGGCGCTCGCGGCATAGTCTTCCTTCAGCCAGTTGCGGTAGCCGTCATGGATCGGTTCCAGCACGTCGAAGGAGGCGGCATCCGTCATCTCGTCGGTCGCGTCGCCGCGGCCGGGCGCGAAGGGCACCTCGATGTCGAAGCCGGCCGCTTTCGCCGCCTTCTCGACGCCGAGATTGCCCGCGAGCACGATGGTGTCCGCCACGCTTGCGCCGGCCGCCTTCGCGATCGGTTCGAGCACGGACAGCACCTTCTTCAGGCGCTCGGGCTCGTTGCCTGCCCAGTCCTTCTGGGGCGCGAGCCGGATGCGCGCGCCGTTCGCGCCGCCGCGCATGTCGGAGCCGCGATATGTGCGGGCGCTGTCCCATGCGGTTGCGACGAGTTCGGGAACCGTGAGGCCCGAGCCCGCGATCTTTGCCTTCACCGCGTTCACGTCGTAACTCGTGCTTCCGGCGGGAACGGGGTCCTGCCAGATCAGGTCTTCCTTCGGCACGTCGGGGCCGACATAGCGCGCCTTCGGGCCCATGTCGCGATGCGTGAGCTTGAACCAGGCGCGCGCGAAAGTGTCCCTGAAATATTCGGGATCGGCCATGAACTTGCGGCAGATCGCGTTGTAGACCGGGTCCACCTTCATCGCCATGTCGGCATCGGTCATTATCGGGTTGTGACGGATGGAGGGGTTGCTCGCGTCGACGGGCTTGTCCTCTTCCTTGATGTCGACCGGTTCCCACTGCCAGGCGCCGGCGGGCGA
>JAGUWA010000255.1 GCA_020062605.1 Parvibaculum sp.
CCCTCTTCGCGCGTGACGCCGCCGCCATCGACCGCCTCGTCGAGAGGCATGGTGTCGCCTCGGCGCGGGAAACGCAGCGCGCCCTGAAGAGCGGCACAGCGAAGCGCCGGAAACTCGGACACTACTTGAGTGCGATGTTCTGGTTCGAAGGCGAATGGTATTGGGGGCTTGATCGGCTGAACCACCTGGAGGAGCGCCTTGCCGGGATGGGATTAGACAAGGCGCCCGTGGGTACGTCGCCGCTTGCTCCTTATCGTGACCTGAAGTTCGGCCCCGTGCCGGAGAGCGCGCATCGCCCGGTCATCGATTTCTGGTTCTCCTTCCGCAGTCCTTATTCATGGATCGCGGTGCCGCGCATGCTGAAGCTCGCGCATCACTACGGCGCCGAACTCCGGCTGCGCTTCATTCTGCCGATGGTCATGCGCGGCCTGCCCGTGCCCCGCACCAAGCGCTTCTACATCGTCCTCGATACGAAGCGCGAGGCGGATCGCGCCGGCCTGCCCTTCGGCCGCATGGTCGATTCGGTGGGCAGCGGTGCGGCGCGCGCACTCGCCGTCATCCACCATGCTATTCCTCTCGGTCGGGGCGAGGCCCTTGCCGAACTCGGCTGCCGCGCCGTCTTCGCCGACGGTATCGACATCGCGAGCGACGAAGGGCTTTTCGACGTGGCGAAGCGCGCGGGACTTTCCGCCAGCGTGGTTAAGGAAGCGCTTGCGGATGACAGATGGCAACAGGTGGTCGAGGAAAACCGCAAGGCGCTCTTCGATGCGGGCCTCTGGGGCGCGCCCACCTTCCGTGTCGACGGCATGCCCGCTCATTGGGGGCAGGACCGCTTCTGGGCACTTGAGCAGGACATCCTCGCGGCCATGACCGCTCACCGCTGAAAAAGAACCGCATGGTCCAAACGGGTCATGCGGGCATTTCTCCCGTTAAGGCAGTCTTCACGCCTGACGACGATCCTTGTTCGACGGAACCGGGAAACGGACCCAGGAGGGGAGAATGCCGGGCTTTCAACATGGTGTCTTTCAACATAGTGTCTTTCAACACAGTGTCCTTCGACACGGTGTCCTTCGACACGCCGCCGCGGGCCTCTTGGGCCTCCTGCTCGGTACCTTTGCCTTCTTCATCATAGCGGCGGGCGCGATTCTCGCCTGAACGGGCGCGCGAGAGCTAGCGCAGCGGCATTGCCGGCAAGCCGCCCTGCATCATTCCGGGCAGGCCCGCCGGCATGGTCATCGGCGTCACGCCGTCGGGTAACCGAAAGAGAGAGGCGTCCTGCGGCCCGCGCTTCAGGTCCTTCAGCACCATCGAGAAGGCACCCTGCGAGCCCTCGCCCTCAGCCTTCACCGGAATCCCGTCATCGGTGATCCACACCATCGTCTCCGTGTTGCCGTTCTTCGGTGTTGGCGGAATGCGATAGCGTGTTGTCTCCTCGCCATCGACGATTTCTGTCCCGGCCTCTTCCGCTTCGACGCCCGTGAAAACGTCGCTGACGCCGTACTTCTCCGCGTCGGCCGTGTTCATCGTCATCGCCATGTTCATGTCCGGCATGTACAGAAAGGCGCGGCCCGCGCCGTGCTGCAGGATGGAAACCTGGCGCATGCCCTGCACCGACATTTCCCACCGTTCGTTCCGGCCCTGCGAATAGACTTTGCCGGAAATTTCGTTGCCACCGGTTTTCACGATGCGCGTCGCGCTATATCCGGTTTCCGGCGGCATCAGCACGGCTGAACGTGCGGGCAACGCCGAGGCGGCGCAGATGAAAAGCGCCGCAAAAAGGACCATGCGCATGAATTCTCTCCCTGCTTCGGCCCCCAACCGAACGCAGTGAGCCTAACCCGGCAGCGCTTCGGGGGGAACAGGTCACGCCATGCATGCTTGGCCCCCGGCACCAGCTGTGCAATGCTGCCCGCGAAATCACATAACCACAGTCGGAAGCGCGGCGATCTCCTTCGCCGTCAATGCGTCTTTTTTGTGCGCAAATTATCGAAGGGAGACCGCGTATGGCGGATACGGAAGAGAAACGGCCCCGTTTCTTTCAAGCGAACGTGCCCGTCTTTGTGGGTTCCGCAGTGCTGATTTTCACGGCACTTCTCCTCGTTGTTCACGATCCCGACGACGCTTCCATCGTTTTTGCCGCTGTCCAGTCGTGGATCGTCCACGAGATGGGCTGGTTCTATGTTGCGGCGGTGGCGACATTTCTTGTCTTCGCCATCGGTATCGCGGCGAGTTCCATGGGCGCGATCAAGCTCGGGCCCGATGACTCCGAGCCCGACTTCTCGACGGCCTCCTGGTTCGCCATGCTGTTCAGCGCCGGCATGGGCATCGGCATCATGTTCTACGGGGTGGCGGAGCCCGTGCTCCATTTCGCCTCGCCGCCCGTCGGCGAGGGCGGCACGGTGGAAGCCGCGCGCAACGCCATGCAGCTTTCCTTCTTCCATTGGGGGCTCCATGCCTGGGCGATCTATGCCGTCATGGGGCTGGCGCTCGCCTACTTCTCCTTTCGGCAGGGCCTGCCGCTCACCGTTCGCTCCGCGCTCTATCCGCTGATCGGCGAGCGCATCTACGGGCCGATCGGTCACCTGGTCGACATCTTCGCCGTCTTCGGCACCATGTTCGGCGTCGCAACCTCGCTCGGCCTCGGCGTCATGCAGGTAAATGCCGGCCTCAACTATCTCTTCGGCATCGAACCCGACATCTCCGTGCAACTCATGCTCATCGCAGGCATCACATTGCTGGCGACGGCCTCCGTCGTTTCCGGCATCAATGCGGGCATTCGCCGTCTCTCGGAGCTCAATCTCGGGCTCGCGATCGCACTCATGCTCTTCGTGCTTGCCGTCGGGCCGACGGTCTTCCTGCTTCAGGCGGCTATGCAGAATACCGGCGCCTATCTCAGCGACCTCGTCGGCAAGACCTTCACGCTCTATGCCTATCAGCCGAACGAATGGATCGGCGGCTGGACGCTTTTCTACTGGGGCTGGTGGATTTCCTGGTCGCCCTTTGTCGGCATGTTCATCGCGCGCATCTCGCGCGGCCGCACCATTCGCGAATTCATCATCGGCGTTCTGCTCGTCCCCTCCGGTTTCACCTTTCTCTGGTTCACCGTTTTCGGCAACACGGCGCTTGCCATGCAACTCGACGGATCGGCGCAAATGGTCGACGCCGTGCAGGCGGATGTCGCCGTCGCGCTCTTCCAGTTTCTCGGACATCTGCCGTTCGCCGGCATATCCATGACGATCGCGACGCTCCTCGTCGTGACCTTCTTCGTCACATCGTCGGACTCCGGAAGCCTCGTCATCGACATCATCACGTCGGGCGGCGAACCGGAGCCGCCGGTCTGGCAGCGCGTCTTCTGGGCGGTGACGGAAGGCGTCGTCGCGGCGGTGCTCCTCCTCGCGGGTGGTCTCGCCGCGCTGCAGACGGGTGCGATCGCCAGCGGATTTCCGCTCGCGGCAATCCTCCTCGTCGTCTGCTACGGCCTCTTCACGGCGCTTCGGCACGAAACGCATCGCCAGCAAAGTCTGCAGGCGGCGCCGGGCCTGGCCATGGGCCACCCGCCCGTCCCGTGGAAGCACAGGCTCGCCGTTCTGTTGCATCAGCCCACGCGCGAGCGCGCCGTCGCCTTCCTGCGCGACACGGTGGTGCCCGCGTTGAAGGAGGTGGCGGAGGAAATTCGCGGCCGGGGCATGTCGGCGGAAGTCGAGGTTGCCGAGCGCGATGCCCGCATCGTCGTCACGCATGGCGAAGACGTCTTCGTCTACGGCGTGACGCTGCGCAGCGTTCCCGTGCCGAGCTTCGCTGTCACGGCGCTTGAAGGCGAGCGTGAGGGCCCGGATCGCACATGGCGCGCCGAAGTGGCGTTGCGCGAGGGCGGTCAACGCTACGACATCATGGGTTTCGGCAAGGAACAGGTGATCGCGGACCTTCTCGGCCAGTACGAGCGGCACATGCATTATCTGAACATGCACGCGGCAGGCTAGCGAGAGAATGATGCGGTGAGGGGGCGCCTCCGCTATAAGGGCGGATCGGCTTTCCGAGACAGCGAGATCAAATGAGTCCCTCTCTCTATACGCTCATCGAGGCGTCCCTTCCGCAGGACCGCACGCGCACGGTAATCGAGGCGCCCGACCGCTCGCGCGGCCCGCGCATCTGGTCCTTCGACGACCTGCTGGCGACGGTATCGCGCTATGCGGCTCTGTTTGTGCGGCTCGGGCTTGCGCGCGGAGACCGCATCGCGCTTCAGGTCGAGAAGTCGCCTGAGGCGCTTGCCGTCTATCTCGCCTGTCTGCGCGGCGGCTTTGTTTTCCTGCCGATGAACATGGCTTACCGCGCGGACGAGGTCGATTATCTCGTCGGCAACGCCGAACCCTCGCTTGTGATCTGCGATCCGTCCGTCGAGACCTCCCTGCGGGAAATATGCGCGCGCCGTGGGACACCGCATCTCCTCACACTCGACTGGGAAGCAGGTGGAAGCTTTGTCGACGCCGCCGCAGGCTTGGCGGAATGCGATGAGCCCGTTGCCTGCGGCGCCGACGACCTTGCGGCGATCCTCTACACTTCAGGAACGACAGGCAAACCGAAGGGAGCGATGCTCACGCATGGCAACCTTGCCGCAAACGGTATCGCCCTTCGCGATGCATGGCGCTTCACCGAGGCGGACGTCCTGCTTCATGCGCTTCCCATCTTTCACGCTCACGGCCTCTTCGTTGCCTGCCACTGCGCGCTGCTTTCGGGCGCGAAGATGATCTGGCTGCGGAAATTCGACCGCGAGGACGTGATCCGCGAACTTCCCCGCGCCACGACCTTCATGGGCGTGCCGACCTTCTACACGCGGCTTCTTTCGGGGGACGATTTCTGCCGCGAGCCCGTGGCTCACATGCGGCTCTTCACGTCGGGCTCCGCGCCGCTCCTTGCCGAGACCTTCGAGGAGTTCCGTGCGCGCACCGGGCACGCCATCCTTGAGCGCTATGGCATGACGGAAACCGGCATGAATGCGTCGAACCCCTATGACGGCGAACGCCGGCCGGGAACGGTGGGCTTTCCCTTGCCGGGCGTCGAACTGCGCGTCATGAGCGACGAAGGCGCGCCGCTCGCCGCCGGCGAGGTCGGCGGTCTTCAGGTGCGCGGCGCCAATGTCTTCCGCGGCTACTGGCGGATGCCCGAAAAGTCGGCCGAGGAATTCACGGAGGACGGCTGGTTCAGGACGGGCGATGTCGCCATGATCGACGCGGACGGTTATGTCCATCTCGTCGGTCGCGCGAAGGACCTCATCATTTCCGGCGGCTTCAATGTCTACCCGAAGGAAATCGAGGAACTCATCGACGACATGCCCGAAGTGCTCGAGTCGGCGGTCGTCGGCGTGCCCCATGCCGATTTCGGCGAAGCGGGTGCGGCCGTCGTCGTTCTGCGTCATGGCTTCCTGCTCGACGAGGCAACGCTCATCGCACGCCTGAAGGACAAGGTCGCGAACTACAAGGTGCCGAAGCGCGCGTTCTTCGTCGAAAGCCTGCCCCGCAACACCATGGGCAAGGTTCAGAAGAATCTGTTGAGGGAAACCTGGCGCGGCGCCTGCGAGGGTGGCTGAGGCGTCAGCCTCGACGGTCGCTTTCGCGGCGCTTGACCGGCGCCCCGTCATCGCGCCGCCTGCGGCGGTCGGGACCGGTGAAATCCGCCGAGCGGACGAGGGCGCGGGGTCGCATAAGCACGGTGTCGATCCGGTCGATCAGCTGCTGCGCGGAGAAGGGCTTGGAGAGGATTTCCGTGACACCGGCATCCCGCGCTTCGATGATCGAGCCTTGCTCCCGCCGTGTCGTCATGTAGATCACGGGAATTTCGCTGAGCTTGCTTTGTTCGGCCATTCGAACCGAACGCACGGCCGCAAGCCCGTCCAGCGGCGGCTCCAGGTCGTCCACGATCGCGATGTCGATGCTGTTGATGAGCAGTGCGCCCAGTGCATCCTCGCAAGTGCGCACACCCACGATTTTCTTCACGCCGAGGCCGCTCAGGATGCTGCGCAGCATGTTCGCCATGTAGGCGGAGTCCTCGACGATCAGGACATTGAGCTTCGCATAGGCCTTTGGACCGGCGCCCGCGCTTTTCCTTCCCGTTCCCTGCGACATGGACGTCCCCCGAGCCTTTCCTGCGGATTTGGCTCACTATCCGCCAGAAGTCTTTAGCGAATAGTTAGTGGACTGGATGGCGAAGAGGATTTTCCGTCGCCGTCGTGCCCATCAGCCGGCCATCGACCATCCGGCTGATGCCGTGCTCGGTTTTTTCCCAATGGAAAGGACGGGTAACGAACTGCCACAGGGCCTTGTAGGCGGCCCCGGAGATAAGCAGCCAATAGGCCGGCATCATCAGCGTCTGCCCCAGAAGCGGCAGCAGCCCTCTCGCCGAAACGGCGGCCATGCCCGCGGCGATCGAGAGCGAATAGCCGGAAACGAGCACGAGGATGTTGAAGAGGGCGAGGCCCGCCCCGTCGGAAAAATCGCCGGGCACTCCCCGTTTTGCCAGCGCGATCCCCGCGGCCGCGTAGAACAGCGGATGGACGAGGCTCGAAAGCGTGAAACCGCCGATCAGAAGCTGGAATCCCGCAAATCCCCTCGGGCCGAGGGCACGATAGAGCTTTACCGGGTGGCGCATGCGCACGAGATAGGTCTGCATCCAGCCTTTGATCCAGCGCGAGCGCTGCCGCACCCAGTTCGGCAACTGGCAATTCGCCTCCTCCTGCGTGGTCGAGCGGATGATGCTGCAGCGGTAGCCGAGCAGCGCAAGCCGAAGGCCGAGATCGGCGTCCTCCGTCACGTTGTTCGGATCCCAGGCGCCTGCCTCCCGCAGCACCGATGTGCGGAAATGGGTCGACGTACCGCCGAGCGGGATCGGCATGCCGAGCCGCACCATCGTCGGCAGCAGCAGGTCGAAAAAGGCCGCGTATTCGATGGCGAACTGGCGCGTGAGCCAGTTCTCGTTCCAGTTGTAGTAGTTGAGCTGGGCCTGCACGCAGGCAAGCTTGCCGTCGCCCGCCGTAAATGCCGCCACCGCCTTGCGCAGTTGCAGCGGCTCCGGCGAGTCTTCCGCATCGTAGATGACGAGATAGTCTCCCCGTGCGAAAGGAAGGGCGAAATTGCACGCCTTCGGCTTGGTGCGCGGCAGGTTGTCCGGCACGACGATGAACTCGAAATGGTCGGGAAGCTTCAAGGCTTTCGCCGCTTGGAGCGTTTCCGGATCGCTCTCCTCGAAGATCAGCTTGATGTCGAGCTTCGATGCCGGATAGTCGATCTCGCACAGCGCCCGCGCGAGGATCGGCAGAACGCGTGCCTCGCGAAAGAGCGGCACCATTACCGTGTAGACGGGGAGTTCCGTGTCCGGTGGCGTTCCATAATTGGCGTAGGCCGTCTCTTCCTTGCTGGGAGGCGAGGTCAGGCCGACAAAGATCGAGATATAGCGCAGCGTGGCAAGCGCTATGAAGACGAGGCCGAGCCCGATATTTGCGGCGGTCAGGATCGTGGACGCAAGGAAAGGCAGGGCGCCGAGAACGAGGATGGAGAAAACCGCGAGTATGCGAACCTGCACCGGCGTCAGGCGCCTCGCCGCAGAACTCTCCGGCATTCGCCGCATCAGGTCGAAGGTTGCGCGGTCTGTCAGCGTAGCGGCAAAATCTCTCGTCAACGTCCGGCGCAGGTCGCGTTGCGAGGTCACGAACACAGGCAGATGGCGGCCCTCCCGCTCGGCAATCGCCGCCCTTGCCGCGTCCGGATTGCTCGCCACATAGACCGTTTCTCTCGCCCGCCGCCGCCAGGGCAGGCATCCTTCGTCCAGATAGAAATTGAGCGCCGCCGGGTCGGCAAGCGACGGATCGGGTGGCTCCAGCTCCAGGTCGACGACCGGCACTCCGCGCTGGCGCCCGTAAAGCCTCGCCACATCGGCGGCGCGCATCGCACCCGTGCTCACCAGAACCGTGCCGAGCGGGCTCCCCCAGCGCCTTTGCCGGTCGAGCGCGGCGGCAAGCATGTCTTCGTGCAGGAGACCGGCGGCAACCGCCATCTCGCCGAATAGCGGGCGATCGGTCCGCTTGCGGCGTGCACTTGCCCGGTTGGGCGGAAAAGCCTTGTTTTGCGCTTCCAGTAAAGGGAGCGTCTTTATTGTTTCGCGATCCAATCCCGGCCCCCCTCGTTCCATCTCGATTGGTCGATCGAGCACGGAAATGCCGTTCTATAAATAAAGACTAGAAAAACGGGGCGTTAAGCTTAATAGACCTAAAGGCCCAGATGAGGCGCAAAGACGAGGCACAAAGCTTGCTGGTTCCGGCGGTGCGCACTGGCTTTCCCCCGCCCAGCCGGGACCGGGGGCTGAGCTTGTGCCATAATGAAACGTCCGCTCCGATGTGTGGGTGGGCGGCATCAAGCGGGCAGGGCCGATGCGGTTTCTTCTTTATGCGAATCTGATAGCGATCGTCCTGCTTGCGGGTTCGCTGGCGCGCCTCTACGAGGGCGAGCCTTTGCCCTGGCGCGCGCAGCGTCATGAGACGGTAGTCATCCCGGCACCCCCCAAAGAGGACGTGGCCGCCGTTCCGTCCGGATCGTCTTCGCCTCTCACGATCGAACAGATCATGGCGCTGCAGCTTCCGCTGCCCAATCCGGCGCGATCGCCATCGGAGCCCGACCGCGCGCCCGAAGCAACATTGGAACGCGACATCGTCATTCTGACGGAAGGCGCCTATCCGCCCTTCAACTACCGGGATGAAAGCGGTGCGCTGGCGGGTTTCGACGTCGAGCTCGCACAAGCCCTGTGCGTCCGCATCCGGACGAAATGCGAGTTCGTGGCAAAGTCCTGGGGCGATCTCCTGCCGTCGCTCAGGCAGGGCGAGGGCGACGCGGTGGTCGCCTCGATGCTGATCCCGGCTCCCGGCCGGGAAAGCCCCGCTTCCGGCGACGGCCTGATCCTGACAAACCGCTATTATTCGACCCCCGGTCATTTCGCTGTTCGCCGCGCCGCCGTGCCTCCAGCCGCGACGCCCGCCGCCCTTGCGGGCCGGAGCATCGCCGTTCAGGCCGGTTCGATCCATCAGGCTTATGCGTCGATGCGCTTCCCCAGCGCGAAGCTCGAGGCCTTTCCCTCGCTCGGCGAAGCGCAGCAGGCGCTTGCGCAGGGCAAGGCGGATCTCCTTTTCGCCGACCGCAATGCCTTGCTGCGCTGGAGCGCCTCGTCCGAAGGCACATGCTGCCGCCTGGTCGGTCCGGACTATGGTGACGCAACCTATTTCGGAAAGGGTGCCGCCATCGTTCTGCGCATGGGGGATGAGGAGCTGCGCGATCGCTTCGACGCAGCATTGCAGGAGCTCGTCGCCGACGGCACCTATGCCCGGATCAGCGCGCGCCATTTCTCCGCAAGCATCTACTAGAGCCGCTGGGACCGTCAGCCGTTTTCGGATGCGTCCGCCATGAGGTCGCGAGGTCTGCCGAAAAACACGGTGCGACCCTCACCCTCGGCAATCTTGGACCAGCGGTCGGTATCGAACTCGAAGACGATGAAACCGCCCGTCGGCACGCCATGCGCGACCCGCAGCGCCGTTTCGTCGTCCGGGTCGTCCGCCAGCGCCATGGCAAGCAGCACGAGCCCCGGATTGTGGCCGACGACAAGCAGCGTCTCGACCTCGTCGGGAACGTCTCTGATCTCGGCGAGCATCGCGTCGGGCATCGCATGATAGAGCTCGTCGCGATAGGTGACGGGAACGTCCTTGAGCATCGCGCAGAGCGGCGCACAGGTCTCCGCCGCTCTGGCGGCGGTCGAACAGAGCACGGCGTCCGGGCGGTAGGGCGATGCCGCGATGTAGCTCGCCATGAAGCCGGCGGCCTTCGCCCCTCGCGCGTTGAGCGGGCGTTCGAAGTCGTCTTTCGCGGGGTCGCCCCAGTCGGATTTTGCGTGGCGCAGCAGGCAGAGCCGTTTCATGTCCCATTCTCCCGGCCGCGAGTATTGTCCGGATTCGCGCCGCTCCAAAACGGATTTATGAGGCTCCAGCCAAGTCTCTGCGGGCCGGGTGCGGGATATTCGGCAAGGCCGAGCCGCATCTTCTCATGGCCCTCGCGTGGGCAGGCGCGGTAGGTGCCGAAGAGCCGGTCCCAGACCGAAAGGTTGAAACCGAAATTCGTGTTGTATTCGTCCCGATGGATGGAGTGATGCACCCGGTGCATGTCGGGCG
Source organism: Parvibaculum sp. (assembly GCA_020062605.1). Lineage (GTDB taxonomy): Bacteria > Pseudomonadota > Alphaproteobacteria > Parvibaculales > Parvibaculaceae > Parvibaculum. The sequence continues at coordinate 10,199 of JAGUWA010000255.1, forward strand.
TCACGATGAGAGGACGGATCCACTTGTCTGCGCCGCCGATGTCGATGTTCGAATGGTTGAACATCGCGGTGGCGTTGAGCACGATCTCGAACAGGATGACGGCGGCGGCAGGCGCACCGAGAAGCGCGACGGCGCCCATCTTGATCCCCATGCTGAGCAGGATTTCGATGGGATGGAAGCGAATGCCCGTCGTCGCATCGACATCCGGGTCCGCGTGATGCACGCGGTGCAGCCGCCAGAGCAGCCCGATCTTGTGAAACACCGCATGCTGGACATAGACGAGAAGATCGAGCGCGACGAAAGACAGCACGAAGGCGACCGCCTCGGGCGTGCCCGTCCAGTGGAAGAGACCGAACCGGTGTTGCTCCGCCATCACGGCAATGCCGACCGCCAGCAGCGGTACGGCGATGCGAAGCAGCAGCGTCCCCGCGCCCGCAAGTGCCAGGTTGGTCGTCCAGCGCCGGAGCCTCGGACCGCTGCGTCCGCGCCGCGGGATCGCGAATTCCAGCAGCAACATCAGGGCAAGCACACCGGCAAAGGCGGCAAGCCTCAAGGCGGGTTCGTGCAGGGTGAGGAAGTCGAACATTCGCTGGCCGGGTTTGGTCTGCCCTGCTTATCCGCGGAACCCGAGGGGTCGCCGGGAGACCTTGAAAGGGAGACGGATTATAGAGGGCGGATCCCCGCAAGAAAAAGACCGCCCGCTTCCCTCTTGCGCTAGAATGCACATCCACGCGACTCAACAATGCGTGAAGAGGGCTGCACACTCATGTGGCTTCGTCGTTTCTGCCTTTGGACCTTGCCATTCATGGCGCCTTTTCTGGCGGCAGCCGGTTCCGCCTCTGCGCAGGAATCGGCTCCCGCCGGCGCGCATGTGGAGGGCGTGGCGGCCGAGGCGGCAGCGGGTGCCGATGCAAGGCGTGAGAATGTGCGCGGCGACGAGACGTTCCAGAGCAGCTACACCTGCATCGCGCCGTCGGACGCATCGGACATGGCGCCCATCGTTTGCGAAGGCAGCATTAGCCCCGTCTTGCCGCTGCTGTATTTCTCGCTTTCATGGCGTCTCGATGAATTCGGCGACCGCGTGGTCGATACCGTCCATATCCGGCGCAAGGGCGAGGTGGAGGCCTTCCAGACGATTGAGGACGCAGGCTCGCACGCCGCCGGACAAATCCCGGACAACGGCTTCGAGCTGATCGACGTCAATTTCGACGGCTACCACGACCTCCGCCTCATCGCGGAGGGAACGGCCGGGCCGAACGTCCTCTACCGCAACTGGCTGTGGGCGCCGGACGAGGAGGCCTTCGTCGGCAACGCCGCGCTTGATGAGATCGTCTCGCCCGAATTCGATCCCGAAACGCAGGAGATCGTCAGCCGCTGGCGCTCGAGCGCGGCCGAGGGCGGTGTCGATATCTATGTCTGGGAGGAGGGCCGGACCGTCCTGATCCACCGCGAGACGGACCGGTATGCCGGTCCGTCTGCCTGCACCCGCACCTTCTTCGACCGCATCGACGGCGAACTGCGCGAGACGGGAACGGGCGCCTGCGGTTGAGGCTCCGCCCGGAACCGTAAAAATCGAAGAGTTAAAGCGGCATATGCCGTGCCCGTGCGCCGCGCTCAATTGCGGCGCAGGTGAGCTTGTCGATGTCGAGCGTATCGCGCAGCAGTTGCAGCAATCGGATTTCCTCCGCGCCGACCGCCTCGTCCGCCGCCGCGATTTCCACCGCGAGCGCATAGCCCGTTTCGCGCAGATGCGGCGGCAGCGCGTCCTTCACCAGGCCGAACACGGCATCGAGCCCGCCATCTTCCTGCAGGATCGCGGCGCATTCCCGCGCCGCCGGAATGAGCTTCTCCGCATGGAAATTGCGGAAGGCGGGCAGCGTTTTCACGATGGTGCCGATATCCCTCAGCTCATTGTCGCTCATGGCGCGGTCCACCGCGCTCATCGTCACCATGATGTAGATCAGGGCATGTTCGGGAGAAATCGTCGACATGGGCCTTCCTCGCGTAAATTTGCCGGGAGCTTAGGGGCTGACCTGCCGGGGAGCAAGCATGGGGTCCGGCGTGCCGAGAAAGGCCCTTGTCTCGGCGATGGCTTCGGCAAGCCCGACCCGGTGGATGGTGACACCCGACGGAAATCCGGTGGTCAGCCGCGTCGGCAGGCGGGAATCGAGCGCCACGAAGACGCCCCGGTCGCTCGCCCGCCGGATCAGCCGTCCGAAGGCCTGCTTCAGCCGGAGCCGGGTGATCATGTCGTCGTGGCGCGCCTTGCCGAATTGTTCGCGCCGTGCCTTGTGCAGAATGTCCGGCCTCGGCCAGGGCACGCGGTCGAACACGATCATGCGCAATGAATCCCCCGGCACGTCCACCCCGTCTCGCACCGCATCCGTGCCGAGCAGGCAGGCATTGCGCTCCGCCCGGAAAATATCGACCAGCGTGCCGGTATCGAGCGCGTCGATATGCTGCGCATATAATGCAAGTCCTTCCTCCTCAAGCGGCGTCACGATCCGCTCATGCACGGCGCGCAGCCGGTGAATGGCGGTGAAGAGCCCGAGCGCGCCACCGCCGGCCGCGCGGAAGAGTTCGCGATAGGCAGATGCGATCTGGCCCATGTCGGTGCGGCTCACATCGCGCACGACGAAGATGCGCGCTTGGGCGGCATAGTCGAAAGGCGAGGCCATGAAGGCGCGCTTCGCCGGCAGCGCGAGATGCGACACGCCCGTGCGGATTTCGGCACTCTCCCATCCACCGTCTTCGCCCTCCGTCTCGGGAAGCTCGTCGCGCAGCGTCGCCGAGGTGATGAGCACGCCATGCGCCGGTTCGAGCACGGCGCCGGCGAAGGGCAAGGTCGGATCGCGCCAGTGCCGGTGCATGCCGACATCGGCCTCGCGTCCGAACAGGCGTTCGATGGAAAACCAGTCGACGAACATGTCGGGCGGCGTCGCATTGAGGCTGGCAAGCATGCTCCGCCATGCGGGGATGAGAATGCGCCCGCGCCGCTCGAGCCCGCGCGCCGTCGCGTCCATGCGAATGCGCATAGCAGTGTCGAGTTCTTCCGCCTCCTCGTCGAGCCGCGCGCGCAGCCGGTCGGCGATGAGTTGCAGCGGTGCCGCAAGCCGCTTCAGCGCGTCGTCCAGTTCCGCCGCCGCCTCCGGCAACCCGGCAACGGGAGGCTCCGTCTCCGCTTCGAGCGAGAAGGGCGTGTCGGCGTCTTCCGTCCGGGCGTGAACCTGCTGGCGCACCAGCGCGAGGAACTTCTCCGCCGCGCCGCGCGGCTGACCTTCGTTGAGCCGCGTGCCCCA